>DATGJN010000007.1 GCA_035295165.1 bacterium | reverse complement strand
AATCGCCGTCCGAAGGTCATCATCCCCAACCCCGGAGCCGCCGTGCAGCGACAAGGGGCATGGCGCCACGGCGACGATGGTGCGGAGCCGATCCAAATCCAGGGAAGCCCCTCCCGGCATTAAGTGGTGAACGTTACCGATCGCCACGGCCAGGCAGTCGAGACCAGTGTCCCGGGCGAACGCAATGGCCGTGTTGGGGTCCGTGAGCTGATCCTGAACCGACGGACCGCCCGCCTCGAGGTCCTCCCGCCGTGTAATATGACCCATCTCCGCCTCGACCGTAATGCCCCGGCGGTGGGCGATCGTCACGAGCTCGCGAGTCTGTCGCCACTTCTCGTCAAGCGGGAGGCCGTACCCATCGAACATGACGGACGTGAACCCGGCGTCCATGGCCTCGTCGACGATCGTTCGAGTCTGCCCGTGGTCCAGATGCAGCACCACAGGAATCAAGACGCGCTCGGCCCGCGCCCGGACCGAGGCCGCCAGGGCGTGCAAATCCATGCCCGCGGCCCGTGCGGCGGTCAACGCCACGACGACTGGAGCGTCCGCCGCCACGGCCGCATCGATGATCACCTGGGGAAGGTCTAGGTCGACAGTGCTGAACGCGCCCACGGCGTAGCCGCCGGTCCGCGCATGCGAGAGCAACGGGGCGAGGTTCGTTAGCGGCATTGGGCACCAACGGTCGCGCGAAGCTCGTCGAGCGCTTGGCGCGCTGTCCAGCGCTCCCGGATCACCCGGCAGAGCGCCCGCGTGATCCCACGCGGAGACGGATGCTCGAAGATGTTGCGCCCGACCGAGCATCCGATCGCCCCCACGCCGACAGCTTGTTCCATTCGACCAAGCAGTTCCGCATCGCTCAGAACCGTGCCGCCGGCGAGGATCACGGGCCGACGCGTCGCCTCGACGATCCGACCAAACGACTCCGCATCCCCACTCCAATTCACCTTCACGATGTCTGCGCCGAGCTCGGCGCACAACCGGGCGTTGCGGAGCAGGTAGTCGATGCCCAGGGTCCCTCCGACATCCGTCGGGCCCGCATACGCGTTCGGCCACTCAGCCTCGGCGATGAACGGCATCCCCCACCGGTCGCAGGCTTCGGCCAGCTGTGACACGTAGGAGATGATCGCCGGCTCGTTCTCGCCCGCGAGCGCCACGTACGCGACCACCGCGTCGGCGCCCGCGCGAAGGGCCCACTCTACCGAGTTGATCGGAGTGACCACCGCCCCGCTGGGTCGGCCGGCGGCGGAAGCGGTGAGCATGAGCGCGAGTGCGGTCGTGCTGCGAAATTCCTGCACCACCTGGTCCAGCAGGCCCGGGGCCAGCATGAACACGTTGGCGCCCCCCTCCACCGCGTCACGAGTTCGGGCCCGAATGTCAACCAACCCCGTCAACAAGACGGGCGACGTCATCGCGTGGTCCAACGCGCACACGACACATGTGTTCGTCTGCGCGTCAATCAGCCGTCCCAGGCGCAACGCTTTGCCGGTGCTCATCATCCTCTCCTTGGCCCTGCGCGTTGAATTGTGACCTCGAACGCGTCCGAAACGTGATACTCGAGCGAGTACAATGCGGGGCGGTTGTCGCCCGCATAGTCCACCTGTTCCAACAGCAAAAGCGGTGTACCGCGCCGAACGTTGAGAAGGTTGGCAAGCGGCGCGGTCGCCGCGACCGATTGGATTCGCGCGACCCCATGGTGAATGATCACGCCGCATCGGGTCTGCAACCACTTGTACAAAGACTCCTCACCCACCGTGAGGGGGTCGACGCCGGCCGGTATCAACGCCGTTGGCAAGATGTCAGTCGAACGCACAACCGGACGACCGTCTGCCGTGCGAGTGCGTTCGATCACAACAGCCTGTGCGCCCTCGGCAAGGCCGAGCGCGGTCCGCACCGTTGCCGTTGGAAGGGTAATCTTGGCGGTCCGGTCGACGGTCCCAGGCACGTGCCCCTCGGACCGAATGAGGTCGGTCACCCCGAAGTTCGCGTTGAGGTTGTTCCGTAGGAACGGCGCGCCGGCGACGAAAGTGCCGACTCCGCGAGTCCGCAGGAGCACTCCTTCTAACTCGAGCATCCGAATCGCCTCTCGCAGCGTCGCGCGACTCACGGCCAGCATCGCCGCCAGCGCCGGTTCGGGGAGCAACTGGTCACCCGGCTTCAAGTGCCGATCGGCGATCACTTCGAGAACGGCTTCGCGTACCAGGTCCGGCAATGTTCGCCGGTCGCGTGTGTGAAGTCGCCGCAAGGCTTTGTTAGACATCTGACATCAGTCATTTTCCACAGAATCCTCGTAAGTCCTGCTAACCGTATGGGGGTCTGGCGGGCAGCGCCTCGCTCGATCATGGCAGACCCGTCCTCAGTCGCGCTCCGGATCTCACCCTCGACGTCCGACTGACCAGGATCCTCGACCACCGGGGTGAGCGATGGAGTCGGGGATTCGCAGGACATCCTGCCCCGAGCCATCCCTTCTCGGGCTTGCGGCTATGTCGATCTCGCACCGGCCCGTTCGACTATCCACGAAACGAGGAAGAGAGGAGGACCGTGCATGGGCCGGCGTCTTAGCCATCCAGCATTCCTCGCCCAGTCCGTCTGCTGAGGTGGAGCATCGCGCTTCCTCAAGCGCAGGCGCTGAGCTCATCGCTAGGATGACCGGCAGAGCCCAACGAAAGGAGGGATACCCATGCGGAAGATCATCGAATCCACCTTGGTGACGCTCGACGGCGTCATTGAAGACCCAGCGGGATGGGTCGGACGCTACCTCGACGATGGGTTTCAGAAGGGCGCGTTTGAGCGGCTTTTGGAGAGCGACGGCATGTTGCTGGGAAGACGGACATATGAAATGCTGGCGAGGGATTGGGCCGGCCAACCCGGCGATTTTGCCGATCGAATCAACAGCGTCCGCAAGTACGTCTTCTCGTCGACCTTGCACGAGGCCGCTTGGAACAACTCGACCATCATGAAAGGCGACGTCGACGTCGTGGACTTGGTGAGCAAGCTTAAACGGGAAGCTGGCACAGATCTTGCCATATACGGCCATGGCCTCCTTGCACAGACTCTGCTGCAACACGGCTTGCTCGATGAGGTGCGGCTTTCATCTTTCCCCTCTTCGTGGGCCGCGGTAGGCTCCTCTTTCGGGAGGGCGAAAACATGCGGATGCGACTGATTGGCGCGACGAGCTTGCCGACCGGAGTCGTCGCGCTGCGCTACCAACCCGTCGCAGCGATGGGAGCAGCGGCGTCTGGGGCAAGATACCAGTAGCATGTTACGTCTGCCTCCTGATCTCATGACCGACCACTTTTCGTCCGCCGCGCGGAGGCGGTGGCCGATCGATACGTTCGGATGCGAACTCAGATTTGAACTCAGCAGGCGGTGCGATAGCCTAGGGGACCGCCACTGAGGGCGCGAGCATAAGAAGCCACATTCCTTGGCGGTAGAATGGGATCTCGCAACCGAACCCACAGAGAGGCTGAGATGAGCGCCGAAACAGAGTTGGGCATCGTCGCCTTTTCATCTGCCAAGGAGTGGAAACAGTGGCTTGCCAAGAACCACGCCAGGTCGAACGGCATTTGGCTCCGGTTGTTCAAAAGAGACTCTGCGGTCTCTACGGTCTCTTACGATGAGGCCCTGGACGAGGCGCTCTGCTGCGGGTGGATAGACGGACAGCTCAAGAGGTACGACGAGAGGTCCTGGCTGCGCAAGTTTACTCCCCGACGACCTAAGAGTGTTTGGTCAAAGAGAAACAGAGAGCGCGCCGAGCGCCTTGCTAAAGCCGGAAAAATGCGTGCAGCAGGGGTCAAAGAGATCGAGGCAGCCAAACAGGACGGTCGCTGGAACGCCGCGTACGACCCGGCCAGCAAGATGAGAGTGCCCGATGATTTGCGTCGAGGACTCGCCGAGAACACGAGAGCCCACGCCTTCTACACCACGCTGAACAGAACCAATGTGTATGCCATTGCCTGGAGGTTGCAGACCGCGAAGACGCCGGGAACGCGGCAGAAGCGTCTCACCAGAATCCTGGCGATGCTGGCCCAGGGACAGACGTTTCATGGCTGAGCACGCAGCCTTTCTGAGGGGCATTAACGTCGGTGGGCGTCGGGTCAAGATGGATGACTTGCAGCAAGCATTCAAATCGCTTGGATTTGCGGATGTCACAACATACATCGCGAGCGGCAACGTGGTCTTTGCGACCCGGGGGCAAAGCGCCACAGCGTTACGAACGCGAATCGAGCAAACACTGAGGAATCGGTTTGGCTTTGACGCTGGCGTGATCGTTCGCACGATCGGAGACCTGCAGGCGCTCGTTCACAGAAGGCCGTTCAGACAGGTACGCATCACACCCAAGACCAAACTCTATGTAACGTTTCTGGCCCACAAACCACAGACCGCGCTCAAGACCCCGTATAGATCGCCCGACAAAGACTTTGCCATTGTCTCTGTTTCAGATCGAGAGATATGCAGCGCTGTCACCCTTTCCCCCGACACCGGCACCCCCGATCTTATGACATTTCTAGAGAAGCAATTCGGCAAGGATATCACCACGAGGAACTGGGCGACGATTCTGAAACTGGTTGAGGGTCACAAAGCCGAAGCGATCGGATAGAGCAGGCAAGGATGCAACCGTGACGGCCACCCCTGCGCGTCCTTTCTCCGCGATCCGGGCGACCCGAACAAAGCCGGCGCCCCCAATGCCCAGCGACCGCGCCCACGCTTGATTGGTGGGCGGAATCGTCACGTCACGCGAGCCGCGCAAACACCTCCGTAATCCGGTCCAACGCACGCCGAGCGTTGGTATCTCCAGCGAGGTCCCGGGACAGACAGCTCCGCATGTTCGCCACGAACAGGCGGACGCCGATCTTTTCCAGTGCCGCCTTCGCCGCAAAAAGCTGCTGGGCCACGACCTCGCACGAGGCCCCCTCCTCCAGCAGGCGCTGCAGCCCGCGGATCTGTCCTTCCACTCGGCGGAGCCGCGCCACCAGAGCCTCGTGCTCTAACCGCACCTCGTCGTCCACTTGAACCAGCGTGTTCGCCTTCTCAGTTGTCGACAAGCGTCCCATGCTCAAAACCTCCAACGGTACGCGACGCCGAGCGAGTCCTCGCTCAGGTTGATGTTCGCGGTGCCGCCGCCGAACGCGGCGGGGATCGGGCCAGTGACCGAGTTCGCAAACGCGTGCATGTAGGCTACCGTCAGTTCCTGATTCGGCGACGGCGTCCACGTCAGGCCCACGGTCACGTGGTCCGTGACCACGCCCGGGGCCAGAATGTTAAAGAGCACACTTGCTCATCGACGTCACGGTCTGGTACGTCGCCCCGAGGGTCACGGTGGGACTGACCTGGCCGGTCCAGCCGATGCGCACACCCCAGCCGGTGGCGGTGTCCTGGCCGTTGTTCGTCACGTGCCCGGCGGCCGTCGAGATCGCGGCGTTGTCAAAATTCTGCAGGCCGTACGCTGAGAACATCTGATACGCAAAGTTCACCGACACACCGATCGCGTTTGACGGGTTGATCTTCCACGCGAATGTCGGCGCGATGATGAGCTGCTCGAGATCCACGCCCGCCGGCGTCGTCCCGAACAGCGGAATCGCCGTCGTGTATGAGGTATTCATGCCGCCATTACCGTACACCGAAATGCCGAGCGACATGGTGTCGTTCAGCATGCGGTTGTAACCGAACTGCGGGATATAGAAATCGTTGTACCCGTTCCCGTTGTAGGTCCCGTTCGCACCGGCACCGCTGCCAGTGATCACCGCACCCCGTTGCGGCCGGAAATAAGTCACCCCAAGCACGGTGCAGTTGCCGATCAGGACCATGCCGGCTGGATTGGTCGCGGCGGCCATGCAGTCTTGCGGGTAGGCGACGCCGGCGCCGCCCATCCCCGACTCGTACAGGCCGTATCCGTGGCTAAAGTACCCGTCCGTCGCATAGGCGGAAGGCGCAGCGA
This sequence comes from bacterium, assembly GCA_035295165.1. NCBI lineage: Bacteria > bacterium. The sequence goes on along the minus strand of DATGJN010000007.1, from coordinate 52,383 downwards.
ACGCAACCGCAATGACCAGGGCGACCAACGAGAGCCCAGTACTGAACGTTGTCTTCATGGAACTCCCCCCAATAGCGTTTGCCTCCGCTCACCGCTCCACCCGGTTACGCCGCCCGCGCGACCTCGTGCCGCCCATGAGGTACGTGGTCGCGCGCCTCGCGACTGTCATGAATCCACTGCGGCCCGGACGACCTTTCTGCTCAGGGTCCTGTGCGATTCTCTCCGATCGTGCGGGTCCGGCGGCCCAGGGCCCTCCCCTCCCCTCTCCTCTCCGGCCGCGCCTCCGCCCGTCAGGCCGCGTGTTCGCCGGGTGCGTGGACCTTGGCTTTCAGCCGCCGGTCGGGATCCGTGTACGCGAAGTACCAGTCGAACACCGGTTCAAGTGTCCCGCGCAGGCTCAGCCAGTAGATGTGCGCCATCATCATCTTCATCATGTGGTTCAGCCGGCTCGGCGGACACTTCAGGACGGGCGCCGTGTATGATCCAATGACGAACGTGCCCATGCCGTACGCCAGGTCAACTGCACAGTGCGTCCGGCCGTGGAACTTCAGCGGCGCGCCCTCCAGCAGGCCCGCCACGACTTTCGCCTCGAGATGAGCGCCCACGCCGGCCTTGGAGGTCGGCAGATTAGTGCCGTCGCCGATCGCGAACGCGTCGTCGACTCCCTTGATACGCAGCGTCTCCTTGTCGGTCACCACGAAGCGGTTGGCATCGAGAACGGCGGCCGGTTCGTACGCGATATCCGCGCCAACGAACGGCGGAATCAAGATCGGCAGGTCGTACTGAATCTCGTCGCCTTCGATCGAAGAGATCGTGCGGGTCGCGGGATCGATCCGGTCCAGATCGAAGAACGGGAAGATCTCGATCCCGCGTTTGCGCATGATCGGTTCGACGATCTGGTTCATCGGCTCCGCCGGGTAGGCGCGTGGATACGGTGAGATGAACACGAGCCGCGTCTTGCCTCGCAGGCCACGCTTGTGCAACAACTCCTCGAGCAAGAGCATGCCTTCCACCGGCGACGGCGGACACTTGATCAGCGGCGAGCTTTGTCCCAGCACGATGGTCCCGCCGCGGAAGGCATTGAGATGCGCCCACACCTTCTGGGCGTGGGCGATGCTGCTGTGGTAATCGCCGAACTGCCGGTTGACCTCGACGAGCCCAGGGATCTGCCCGGGATCGGTCCGCACACCGGTTGCGACGACGACCGAATCGTAGTCGTACCAGCTGCCAGCGCCCGTGGCGACAGTGTGCGCGGCGAGATCGATGCGCGTCACCGCCTCTTCGATGAATCGGACGTGGCGCGGCAGCAGCCGTCGTTCGTCGCGCACGATGCGCGGGTTCGCATTCTTGAACGCGACGTAGAGGAGCGCCGGCTGGAACATGTGCACCGCCGACTGGCTGATAACGAGGACCTCGAATCGCCGCCGGTCGAGCGCATTGGCCAGAATCGTCGCCCCGGCCCCGCCGCCGACGATCACCACTCGTTTCATGGGTATCGCCTCATCGCCTCAGAATGCGGACGACGGCCACGATCTTGTCGGCCTGGTCCTCAATGGACACGATCTGGTTGCGCGTTTTCGCCGCCCACGCCTGGACGTCGGGCTTGACCCCGGGGTCGGTCGCCCAGAGTTCGATGACGTCTCCGACCTTCGCGCGCCGGTAGGCGAGCGCAAGATCGGTAATCGGCCCGGGGCACGACGAGCCCCGGGAGTCGACAAACGTCCGTGGTGCGGCTGCCGGTGTGCCGTCCATCGGTATCACCTCAGATGAAGAGGGTTTGGCCACCGCCGGCCATCTCGAGGAACGTGGCGGCGCCAACGACATCGTCGACGAGGTCGTTGAAGTCGGCCTTGTCAAGTCCCATGACCCCGGCCATCATCGAGCACACGTACACCTCAGCGCCCAACTCCTTGGCCTGCCGCAGCATCGCATCCCACGGCTCGACGCGGGCCGCCTTCATACCCTGCGCCAGCGCCGGGGCCATCGAAGCGAACTCCGCGGGAAACGGAAGGTCGTGGGGCGTCTTGGTGAATCCGAGCAGCCCGAACCCCGTCACAAAGATGTTGACCTGCATCTCCATCGCCGCCGCGGCCTGTGCGATCACCCCAAGCGGAATGAACTTGTCGGCGGTGCCGCTGAACATGATGATCGAGACCTTGCCGGTCGCCACGGACCCGGCACTTTCTCTCGACCCGACATCCAACGTCTTACTCATCGCAGCGCCCCCTTTTCGATCGGCGCTATTGCGCCGTCACAGCAAAAGTAGCATACCCCATACGGTATGGACTATCGGGCGGTCGATGTATTCAAGTGTGATGTCGCGACCTCAACGGACGCCGTGCTTGAACGCACGCTGCCAACCCGTCCGCGTCGGCAGGCCGGTCGCGGACGACCGGTCCTGATGGTGGGGGGCCCGCCCGTAACCCCAACCACGGGGGGTCAAACCTGCGGGCCGTGCGCGTCGCCCATTGCGCGGTCGCCGCGTCAGGATCGTGCGAGGGGACGGCTATGGATCAGGCCACAGCCCGATAGCCTCCGGACCACGGCCCGGGAAACTTAGGCCAGAAGGGGCCAGGTGCGAGGTCGCCTCTAGTTCGGTCTACACGCTTCCCTCACCAGGACACCTCGGCGATGTTGTCTGTCTGCCACCCCCAACGTGCCGACTCGGCGAGGGCGTACATCAGAGATCCCAATTTCGACTCTAGTTCCCTGCGCCTACCGCCTTGAGGGCCGCATCGAGTTGGGGGTCCGCGCCATCCGACACGTCTTGTACTGTGAGCGACACAACCTGGTCTGGGCCAATCCCAACGCCCTCAACCTGCTCGTATTGGGGTCCGTTGACTTCCGCGATCGTCACACCCATCCCTCCGGCCGGTAGGAGCAAGGTAATGGTTTCTCCGAGGGCGCCCTGCGTCTTCTCACCGATCAGCGTTGCCCGGTGAGCGTCATGGAGTGCGAGGCTGAGCACTTCGCCGTTCGAAGCCGTATTACCATCCGTCAGCACAACAAGCGGAATCTGCGCCAGGAGCGGAGTCCCCGTCGCAACAAATTGAGAAGGGCCCTCATGACTAACGGCATGCGCAAGGAGCGTGCCGGTGGGCAGAAGCGTGCCTGCGACGCCTTGCATCTCCGAATACAGGCCTCCGCCATTCTCTCGAAGGTCCAAGATCACACCTCGAAGCGAGCCCTGCGCTTCAAGTGACCTTACCGCACTCCGAAATTGATCCGCGGCGCCCGTGGTGAACTGGAACAGGTGCAGGTACGCGATGCCCGGGCGAACCATCTCCGTTGACAGAACCGGAGCTTCGATCGCTTGCCGCGTTGCGGTGAGCATGACATCGCGTCCCTTCCGCCTGAGGGTGAGCGTGACCGTCGACCCGATCGGCCCCCGCACGATCCTGGCCACATCAAGAGGCGTGACAGCTGGGGCTATCGGTGTGCCATCGACTTGAACGATCTGATCGAAGCGCTGAAGCCCCGCAACGGCGGCTGGAGACCTTGGGAACACCGCCGCAACGTACACCATCAGGATTGTCCCAGCGCTGTCCTTGATTGATGCCAACAGAGAACCGACGCCAGCATAGCCAGGTTTGCCGGCATACCGGTCCTGCCATTCTTTGAATTGCGCGGGATCAAGATAGAAGGTGTGCGTATCGTGAAGCGATGCCAGCATGTCTCGCGTTGTCTGATACGCGAGCGTTCCGTCGTTCGCGGTGTCGGCCTGGGCAGCCCTGGCGAAATCCTGTCGGAACACTCCCTCCGCCTGAGCGCCGAGCGTACCGTCAGGAATCTCAGGTAGGTCCTCGTGGGTGGTCTTACGCAGCGAATCGACGGCGGCGTTCAGCAGCGTGACAGGTTGCACCGCCTTCACGTACCGTTGTTCCAAGACGTGCAAGGCCGCAATCGCCAACCCAGCATCCGCGTTGGCTCCCAACGCCGGACTTGCCGATGCGAGGAGACCAGCGAGCACGACGCTCAACATCATCTGTAGCGCTCGGGGCTTCATAGTCATTCCCCCTCTACCACACGAGCCACCATCGCGGGCGCGCTCGGGATCCGGGGCCGGTAGCATCCGACATTTATGCCCAAGGGCATGTCTCCTCAGTCGAGGCGCATCCTCTCGATCGCCCCAACCATCCAGTGGGTTTTCGGGAGATCCACGGTCGTGGTCTGGCTCTTACCGCCGCACCTCGTCGAGGTCGACGCCGTTCCGGAACCAAGAGGTTGCCACGAAGTGTCGGAGGGAATGCGGACATCCGGCTGTGTTCGGCGAGCCCCGCTCGCTGAGGGGCCGTGAGCCCCTGGCCGATCGCCGATCCCCTCCGTGAGCCGTTTGCCCGTCGGCTCGGGTTTGGGGCTCACCGATGGCTGAAAGCGTCATCTAGCAAGCATGGTGGGCGCGCGAGGACTTGAACCTCGGACCTCTTCCGTGTCAAGGAAGCGCTCTGACCCCTGAGCTACGCGCCCGGTTCGTCTCGGATTCTACGGTATCGTCCCCACCCCGTCAAGGAACGCGCCCGCGCGGGGCGGAACGCTGCGCGCGCGCTTGCGGTGGGTCAAGGCGTCGGCACGCGACGCGGCGAACTATCATCCGGATCGCGTGTCGGTGGGACACGATGTGGTCGAACAAATGACAACGCTGCTCAGGGTCCTGGCGATCTGCCTGGCGACGGCGCTCGTGGCGCCGGTCGCAGCGCTCCCCCAGTCGTATCCGATCAGTCCCTCGGCGACTCCCCTCGTGCGGACAGGGTTGGATGTCTTCCTCGAGAATCCGCCCGACGTCGTGCGCGGCAAGCGCGTGGGGCTGATCACGAATCCGAGCGGCGTGGACGCGCGTCTCCGCAGCACGGCGGACCTCCTCGCCGCGGACCACGATATCCACCTCGTCGCGTTGTTCGGCCCCGAGCACGGCGTCCGCGGCGACCAGGGCGCCGGCGCCCTAGTGAAAAACAGCGTGGATCCCAAGACCGGCCTGCCCGTCTATAGCCTGTACGGGGCGACGCGCAAGCCCACCGCAGCGATGCTCCGCGGCATCGACGTGCTCGTCTTCGATATCCAAGACGTCGGGGCGCGGTTCTACACATACATGTCGACGCTCGCCGTCTCGATGCAGGCGGCCGCGGCGCAAGGCATTCCGGTCGTCGTGCTGGACCGGCCCGACCCTCTCTCGGGCGACCTCGTCGCCGGCCCGGTGCTCGATCCGAAGTGGACCTCGTTCTTCGGCCTGTACCCGATCCCGATTCTGTACGGGATGACGATCGGCGAGCTGGCGCGCTTCTTCAACGGCGAGTTCGGCATCGGCGCAAACCTGGTCGTGGTCCCGATGGAGGGCTGGCATCGATCGATGTGGTTCGACCAGACCGGGCTGCCGTGGGTCATGACGTCCCCGGGCATCCCGCACTATCGGACGGCGGAGTTGTACCCCGTCACGGGGCCGATCGGCGACACGAACCTGTCCGTCGGGGTGCTGACGACCGAGCCGTTCGAGCTGGTTGGCGGCACCTTTATCCAGCCGTGGCATCTGCGCGCCGGGCTCGAGGCGCTGCGGCCGGGCGGCGTCGCGTTTCGGGAAGACTACTGGCGGGGCGAGCCGTGGACCTCCACAGGCGGACCGGAGTTCGGTGGCGTCGAGATCCGCGTCACGGACCGGGCCGTCTACCGACCGGTAGATCTGATGCTGCAAATTCTGTACGTGGTCCACCAGCTCTATCCCAGCCAGTTCCGTTGGGGCGCCGCCTTCGGGGGCCAGTACACGTTCGACCTCGACATGGGCACGAACCAGGTGCGCTTGGGGCTCGCCGCCGGCCGCACGCCGGAGCAGATCGAAGCGCCATGGGAACCGGGCCTCGCGCGATTCCTCAAGGCCCGGGAACGATATCTCCTCTACCACTGACGGACGCGTCGCGCTGTCCCGGCAGGCGCCGGGGCCGAGACCTGGTCGCCCGACCTCGTCACCCCGTCGGCGGGTCAGAGCAGCGGCTCGATTGTCTGACGCACCTCCGCGGACGACACGACCGGCACGATCTCGAACTCGATGAGGTCGCTCCAAAACGCGACCCATTGGTGCAGCAGGCGCGCGTCGTCACACTCCATGATCTGGAAACACCGGTCAAAGTTCGCCTCGATCCAGCTCCCAACGTACTTCAGGCCGTCCGGGATGCCGCGGCCTTCGTCGCGGAGACGACGGTACACCGCCCGCGCGTCACGGTTCCGGAAGCGTTCAACGATCATGAACTGCATGATGCGTCCCCCGCGCGTGATGTGACGGCGGCGCGCCGCCGTCCTCAGTGGGCTTCGACCGCCTCCTTCTGCTTTCGCGCCTCGGCGGTCACCTTGTCCGCGATATGCGACGGCACTTCCGCGTAGTGCGAGAACTCCATCTCAAAGGTGCCGCGCCCCCCCGTGAGCGACCGGAGGTCTGACGCGTACCGGAGCATCTCCGCTATCGGCACCTGCGCGCGGACCGTGGTGGTCCCATCGCCGCCGGGTTCCATCCCTTGGATATGCCCGCGCTTCGCGTTGAGGTCCCCGATGATGTCCCCCATCTCGTCTTCCGGCACGTGCACCGCGACGGTAGCGACCGGCTCCAGCAACACCGGTTTGGCCTCCTGCATCGCCTTCTTGAACGCCATCGAGCCTGCGATCTTGAACGCCATTTCGGATGAGTCTACGTCGTGGTAGGACCCGTCGACGAGGGTGACACGGATGTCCACCACAGGGTAGCCGGCGACGATGCCCTCGTCCATCGCGTCCTTGACGCCCTTCTCGACGGCAGGAATGAACTGTCGCGGGATCGCGCCGCCGAACACCTTGTCCACGAACTCGTAGCCACCGCTCCTGGGCTTGGGGTCGAGTTCGATCCAGCAGTCACCGTACTGGCCGCGGCCGCCCGTCTGCTTCTTGTACTTGCCCTGGACGCGCGCGTGCGCGCGCACGGTCTCGCGGTAGGGCACACGCGGCACCGACAGCACGACGTCCACGCCGAATTTCCGCCGGAGCCGATCGGCGACGATCTCCAGGTGTGACTCCCCCATGCCCGAGAGGATCGTCTGGTGCATCTCCGCGGCACGCCGCACATTGAGCGTGTGGTCTTCCTCAACGAGTCGGCCCAGCGCGGTACCGAGTTTGTCCTCGTCCGCCTTGCTCTTCGGCTGGATCGCCATTGAGATCGCCGGCTTCGGGAACTCGATCGACGGAAGGGTCAGCGCCTTGTCCTTCTCCGCGAGGGTATCGCCCGTCCCTGTGTCGGCGAGCTTGGCGACCGCGCCGATGTCGCCGGCCGGCACCTCCGCAACCGGCTCCTGCTGCTTGCCGCGGATCAGCAGCAACTGGCCGATGCGCTCCGTCTTGGCCTTGCCGGCGTTCCACACTTGCGCATCCGATCGAAGCGTGCCGGAGAAGACACGCAGGTAGGAGAGCTTGCCGACGTAGGGGTCGGCCATCGTCTTCCACACCTGGGCGGCGAGCGGGGCGGTCGGGTCCGGGGTCAGCGCGACAGCACCGCCTTTCGCGTCGCGCGCGGCGGCGGGCTCGCGCTCGGTCGGCGCGGGCAGCAGGCGCACCAACTCGTCGAGCAACGGCGCCACGCCGCGCCCCCGGTTGGCGGCCACACAGAATACCGGCACGAGCGACGCGGCGCGGACGCCCGCGCGGAGCCCGTTCGCGAGGGTTTCGTCGGACAGCTCGCCTTGTTCAAGGTACGCCTCCGTCAGCGCCTCGTCGGTCTCGGCGACCGCCTCCGTAAGCCGCTCCCTCGCCGCCTTGGCCGCCGCGAGGACGTCGGGCGGGACCTTCTCGATCGGGATCGGCCCGGCGTCACCGTACGCCTTCATCGTCAGCACGTCCACCACGCCGTTGAACGACGCCTCGCTGCCGATCGGCCACTCAAGCGCGACGACCTGTCGTCCGAACTTCTGCTGCAGATCCTCCAACACCCTCGGAAACGCCGCGTTCTCGCGGTCCATCCGCGTCACCGCGATGATCCGGCTGGCCCGCGCCCGCGCGGCGATCGCCCAGACCTTGTCGGTCTGCACCTCGATGCCGGCCACCGCGTCCACCGCAAGCAGCACGCTCTCCACGGCGGCCAACGCACCGGTCACCTCACCGATGAAGTCGGGATAGCCCGGGGTGTCGATGAGGTTGATCTTGTGATCCTGCCACTCCAGCGGGGCCAGCGCCGCGCTGACCGTGATCTTGCGGCGCACTTCCTCGGGGTCGAAGTCGGTCGTGGTTGTCCCGTCCTCGACCCGGCCGAGGCGATCGATCGCTTTCGCGGCAAACAGCATCGCCTCGACGAGCGAGGTCTTCCCGGTCCCGCCATGGCCGGCGACGGCGACGTTCCGAATGCGATCACTCGGGTATCGCTTCACGGTACGTCCTCCCTGTTCGGGCGTTTTAGTAGCCCAGGGCCGTATCGACGACGTTGCGGAGTGGCTGTCCCGTCAAGTACCTCCGAAGGTTGTCGCAAAACAACGCGATCATCTGGTCGGTGTACCCGGGGAATCCCCCCGAGGTGTGAGGTGACACGATCAGATTCGGCGCGGTCCACAGCGGGCTCGTGGCGGGGAGGGGTTCCTGCACGAACACGTCCAGCCCCGCGCCCCCGAGCCGCCCGCTGCGCAGGGCGTCGATGAGGGCCGGCTCGTCGATGATCGGGCCGCGACCGATGTTCACGAGGAACGCGCCGCGCGGCAACAGCCCGAGCTCGCGCGCGCCGATGAGACCGCGGGTCTCACGGGTCAACGGCAGCGTCACCGCCAGCACATCCGAGACCCGCAGCACATCGTCGAGCCCGCTCGGCGGCAACACGCGCTCGACGCCCTCGACAGCCGCCGGGTGTCGCCGCGTACCCCAGACGCGCATCCCAAATGCGGCGGCGCGCCGGGCGACCGCCTGTCCGATCGTGCCGAGCCCCAGAACGCCGATGGTGTGTCCGGCGAGCAGCCGGTGTGCGCGGACGGCGTCGTGCCCCCACTCCCGGCGGTCCTGGTACTGAAACAGTTCCCGCAGCCGGCGCGTGTGCGCGAGCATCAGCGCGAGGACGTGCTCGGCGATCGTGTCCCCATGGACATGGGTGTTGGTCACCACGATCTCCGTCCCGGCGACGTCCTCGGTGAGGTTCTCGACGCCGGCTCCCCCCTGGTGCACCCACTTCAGGGCCTGGGACCGTGTCGCGCCTTCGCGCAGCGGCCGAAAGCCCAGGATGACCTCGGCGTGCGGCGCCTCCTCGTACCACGTGGTGCGATCGGTCACGGGGACGACACGGACACGCGGATCCACCGCCCCGATCTGCGCGACACGTCGCGCGTCCAGGCTCTTCAGCACGGCCACCACGCAGGCGCGACCGCCGCTTCCTTCAGGCTGCATCACGCGCTACCTCCCTGAGCCGGTTCAACACGAACTGCGGATCGAGCGCGGCGAGCAGCCACCCCGCCTGCGGTCCCGAGTCCTTCCCGAGGAACGCCTGATAGATCGCGCCGAACGCCTCCCGCGGGCTCAGCCCGATCTCCTCCTTGAGCTCGTGGAGGCGCGCGTGCAGTTGCTCTCCCGTCCAGGGCGGCGCGCCGGCGGGCGGCCGGCGATCGTCGAGGGTCATGGCGCGCCCACGCGTCTCCGCTGGCGCGGTGGGACGGCCGCCAACAGGCGCGCTCGATGGCGAGGTGTCCGCGCTGCCCGCGCGGGGGCCGGTCTCGATGGCGTCGGCCACCCGCAGCAGGTAGCGTCGCTGCGTGGGCGTGAGCACGGCGGCGCTCGACGGTACCGAGTCGCGCACCTCGAACTTGTAGTGTTCCGGGGCGTAGGTCGCGAGCCACCGTCGGGCGTCCGCGACGCGGTGCGCCAGTTCCCCGCGATCGTCATCGGTCAGCGGCGCCCCCTTGTCGCGTGCGACCGCCCGCGGGAGATCGACCGATGGCATCTGGGTCAGGTAGGCGACCTTCACGAATCTCGGCCGGTAGCAGTGCGGTGGCGGAGCATCGACGCGCGCGAAGTAGAACGTGCGCGCAAGATCCGGGTTGTCGGTCTCCTTGAAGAAGGCCGCGGCCGCGCGATCGTACTCGTCGTACAGGTTGGGGATCGTGTCGCCGCCGGGATCGAACTCCACCTGGCGGCGGGGCAACGGACGGACGATCAAGAACCGCGCCAGTTCGGCCCGCAACACCTGGAGGATTTCCGACGCGGTGGTGCCGACGGCCTTGGACGTGCTCATCTTCTTGCCGCCGTACAGCAGAAACTCGTAGGCGAACGAAAACGGCGCCGACCGTCCGAAGACATGGACGCTGACCTCGCGCGCCACGTCGTGCGTCCCGCCGCGCGTCATGTGGTCTTTCCCGGCCCCTTCCACCGTGACCCCGAGCGCCGACCACTTCGCCGGCCACTCGACGCGGTACAGCAGCTTCGCGCCGCCGCGGAACGGCGAGCGCTTGCCCCGATACCCGCAGCCCTGGGCCCACGCGACCTTGTCCGGCGCGCACACGTACTCGACCTGGTCCCCGTCCCACGCCAGCACGTTCGTCGTCCCGATGCGCCCGCAGCGCTCACAGAGCACCTGAACGGGCCACCAATGGTCGTCGATGCGCTTGCTGTGCGTCACGTCCCGGTAGACGGTCCGGATCGTCTCCACCCGATCCAGCGCGCGGCGGATCCCGTCGTCGAAACCGCCGCTGCGGTACATCTCCGAGGTGCGATAGATCGTCGGGTGCGCGCCGAGCCGGTTGAACGCGTCGGCAAACTCGGCCGCATAGAAGTGGCCGTAACTCGGGGCGCGGCCGTCGGGCGACGGGATCATGGCAAAGGGCATGCCCATGTACCGGGCGTAGTCCGGCAGCGCCGGCGGGAGATCGTCCATCGGGTCGTAGTCGTCGAACCCGTAGAGGAACGTCGTCGGGGCGCCGGCATCGCGCAGCGCCCGCGCGACGCAGTCGTGCATCAGCACACCCCGCAGATGCGCGACCGGCACGTGGCCGGACGGCGTCTTCGCGTCGTTCACCACGTGCGGACCCGGCGACGACTTGCGCAGCTCTTCCGCCAGCAGGTCAACCCACATCTCGATTCTACCTTCTCGCCGGCGCCGCGGCCTTCCTCCGGAGCAGCCGTTCGCGGGCCTCGCCGACGAAGTAGAAGGAACCGGTGACCACGAGCACGTCCTCGGGCTGCGCCAGCCGCTTCGCCTCGGCCAGGGCGAGACGCCAGTCGTCGATCGCAACCACGTTGGGCGTGTACCGGCGAACCTCGTCCGCGAGATCGGCGGCCGGCAGCGCGTGAGGGTTGTCCGGACGGGTCGTCACGGTTTGATCGGCGAGCGGCGCGATCAACGCCGTCACGGTGCGGTAGTCCTTGGTGGCGAGCATCCCGAAGACGAGCACGAGCCGGCGATGTCCGAGGAGTTCGTGCAGCGTCTCGCGCAGCGCGGCCATCGACGCGGGGTTGTGGCCTGCGTCGACGATCGTGTACGGATGGGTCCCGACCAACTCCACACGGGCCGGCCAACGCACCGAGCTCAACCCGGCGCGGATTGCGTCGGCGGGCACGTCGACGCCGACGTCGCCGAGCAGCTCGACCGTCGCGATCGCCGTGGCGGCGTTCTGCGCCTGGTGCCGTCCCAGGAGAGGTACCCGCACGTCGTACCGGCCGCGGAGGCCGTCGATCGTCGCATGCACGCCGTCGAGGGACGCCTCGTGCAGCGCCACCCGGACATCCCGGCCGACCCGGACGAGCCGCGCGCCCTGCGCCGCGCACGTCTCCGCGATCACGGCACCCGCTTCGTCGGGCTGCGGCGCCGACACCACGCGCCCCTGGGCACGAATGATCCCCGCCTTCTCACGGGCGATCGCGTCCAGCGTCGTGCCGAGTAGCTCGGTGTGATCGTAGCTGATCGGCGTGATCACCGAGACGGCCGGGTCCAGCGTATTCGTCGCGTCGAGGCGGCCGCCGATCCCCACCTCGACGACCGCAACGTCCACCTCTCGACGGACGAAGTACGTGAACGCCATCGCGACGGTCGTCTCGACGTACGTGGCGAGGCCCCAGGGCTCCACGCTACCCGCCTCGACAGCCGGGCGAACCGACGCGACCAACGCGGCGAGCTCGGCCTTCCCGATCATCTGGCCGTCGACCTGGATGCGCTCCCGGTAGTCTACGAGGTGCGGCTTCACCGCCAAGCCGACGCGGTACCCCGCCGTCTTGAGCATCTCCGCGATCATGACCGCCGCCGAGCCCTTTCCCTTCGTGCCGGCGACGAGAACGGCGCGCAGGCGCGACTGGGGATCGCCGAGACGCGCGAGCAGGTCACGCATGCGGGCGAGCTTCACCTCGGTGTAGGGCCGCCGCGGCCGGTCGGGTTTGATGAGGTCCTCGAGATACCGCAGCGCCTCGGCGTAGGTCACGCGGACGCCTCAAGTTGCCACCGCGCCGCGGCCAGCGTGTTCTCCAGCAGCATCGCCCTCGTCATCGGGCCGGTCCCGCCGGGCATCGGCGTGATCGCCCCCGCGACTTCCCGGACCGCCTCGAAGTCCACGTCGCCCACGAGATCGCCGCCGACGCGACTGATGCCGACGTCGATCACGACCGCGCCGAGCTTCACCATCTCCCGCCGGACCAACCGGGCCTGCCCCACCGCGCTGACGAGGATGTCGGCGCGGCCGATGTGCCCCGCCAGGTCGGCGGTGCGCGAGTGACACATCGTCACGGTCGCGTGTCGCTGCAGCAGCAACAGCGCGGTGGGCTTCCCGACGATCGTGCTGCGGCCGACGACCACCGCCTCCCGCCCCGCGAGGTCGACCCCGGCGGCATCGATCAGCGCCATGACGCCGAGCGGCGTGCAGGGCACGAGCCGGGCGCGCCCGATCACCAGACGCCCGAGGTTCGCCGGCGTGAGCCCGTCCACGTCTTTCTCGGGCCGCAGCCGTTCGAACACGAGATCCGGATCGATCTGTCGCGGTAGCGGCAGTTGCGGCAAAATCCCGTGCACATCGCGCCGTGCGTTCAGATCGTCGATCAGCGCGAGCAGCTCTGCGGGCGTCGTCGACGCCGCCAGGTGAAACGTCTCGGACCGCATCCCGACGCGGCCCGCGTCGCGGGCCTTGCTCTTGACGTAGGAGTGGGACGCGGGGTCGTCGCCGACCAGGATCGCGGCGAGGCACGGCGCGACGCCGTGTTTCGCGATGAACGCCTCCACCTCCGCCGCGAGTCCGGCCCGGCGCGCCCGCATCAGCGCGTTGCCGTCGAGGATCTTCGCCGCCACGTCGTCGCTCCGGGATTCCCGTCGTTGAACGCGCGGCGGGCCGTCGCTGCGGCCCGCCGCACAACCGTCCTCGTTCCGCGTCGCGTCAGTTGACCTCGGCCTTCAGGTCCTTGCCCGCCGTGAAGGCCGGTACCTTTCGAGAGGGGATATGGATCTTGTCGCCGGTCTTGGGGTTCCGGCCGTCGCGCGCCGCGCGGGACTTGACTTGGAACGTCCCGAACCCCACGACGGTGACCTTCTCGCCGCGCCGCAGCGCGTCGGCGATGCTCGCGAACACGGCATCGACGATCACCATCGCCTGCTTCTTCGTCTGACCCGTCCCTTGGGCCACGTGGTCGACCAGTTCTTCCTTGTTCATACCGCCTCCTCAGCCGTTGGCCGGCACAGGACGCGCACCCGGGCAGGATGCGCGCGCCCCTATTTCGCCGCCCCGCCCGTTCCTCCCTGGCGATGCGCCCGAATCTTCAGGTCTGCTTCGCGGCTGCCCCCGCCTCGCGACACGCCGGTCGGGTGGCTCGCCGCATCCTGCAACGCCCACACCGAAGACGACGTTGGAGCGGGAGACGGGAATCGAACCCGCATCGCCAGCTTGGAAGGCTGGCACTCTACCATTGAGCTACTCCCGCATCGACCGATCGCGAACTCCGGCCATTACTATAGCAGATCGGGGCGGGAATTTCCCGCGATGGGTGCCGCGACCGGGACCCAACAGATCGTCGCCGTCGACGCTGCGCGTCGACGATCCGCGGGACGAATGTGGCGATGTCCGTGATGGCGCCCGAGCAAGGCGGGCACCGAGGGGCGGCACGCCGTAGACGTTGTGGGGAGTCGGTATCGAGACCAATGCCGCACCCGGCGCCGCACCCGCGGCGCCCGGAGTTATGTCGCGGCGATGATCGAAGTTGGGAACATCATCTCGCCGGCCAGCGGTGACGGCGAGGGCTCCTGCGCGTCCGGCGGCGTGAGCGGGGGAAGTGCGGGCGGCATCGGCGCGTCGACGGACGGGTCGGCCATCGTCAGCGGTGGCAGTTGAGAGGAGAACACAGGTTCGCCGGCGGCGTCCCACCTGGCCCGCTCGGCGGCGGCGAACTGTTCGTAGTGCGCGGGACACACGAACACGATGTGGCGCCGCAAGGAACCACGCAACCGCGAGGGGTCGAGGAAATACCACCCGGGTTCGTCTTTCCCGCGTTCTCTGGGGCACTTGAAACAGCGTATCGGTTCCTGCTGCTCCTGCCCCTGTCGCTGCTGGCTGTCGACGTCCGTGACGCTCGCGAGTTCCGGCACGGCCCCCCCGCCCCGTTCACGCCTGCGCAACCGTTGTGCCCGGAACTGTCGGGGGCTAGACCTTCCGCACCGAGTTCGCCGGGTGCGAGCGAGCGGGAGCATGGATGGGCACGGGCGAACACCCGGAGCCACGGGGCGGATCGGCCCCGCCGCCGTGCCCGCGATCACGGCACGCTGTCCGGACCGGCTCATACACGGTCACCGTGACCGACCAGGCGTCGGATCGCGTGGCGGCTTGGGCGCGCGCGTCGCCGCCGGACGCTCACCGACGCGCAGTCGGCGCTCACCGAAGGGTTACGTGCGTACCCCAACGACGACCAGCGGGTCGCGCTGACCGGGCGGCTGGAGAACGCCCGATCGACCTGCGCTGAGCGGGCCCAGCGGAAACGCCCGGCCGGTGGCCGGGCGTCGCGTCTCGCTGGGTTTGGTGGGGAGGGAAGGATTCGAACCTCCGAAGGCATTCCGCCAGCTGATCTACAGTCAGCCCCCTTTGGCCGCTTGGGTACCTCCCCGTACTGGCACTCCTGCGTGATTGTAGTGGGCCATCGCCGCGCCTGTCAACGGGACGCCGCCCGGTGCGCAGGCGCCAGACACCGATCGATGCGATGGGGCCTAGGCGCTACGACAGCGGCGGCCGCGTCGCCGTCACGTTGCGAAGGCGCGGGATCACCTGCTCGCCGATCAAGCGTAGCGCGTCCAGGTCCTCCTGATCGAAGTACTGCAGCATCACGCGCTCGATCCCTTCGGCCGCCAGCGCAGCCACCTGCTCGACGATCTCCCCGGGCGTCCCCACGAGCCACCCCGTGGACCGGAGCGTCTCCGGAAGTTGGTGAGGCGACTCCCCCGCGCGGGTGATCACGTACTCTTGAATCTTACGCGCCCGCGCGTCCAAGGCGGCGCGGGACTCGCCGATGATGAACGCCCCCATCCATGAGTAGCGGATGGCGGTCGGATCTCGTCCCATCGCGCGGCACGCGGTCTCGAGAATCGCCCGGCGCGCTCGGACGGCCGCAGGGGGCTGCGACCCACCGCAGTTCCACTCATCGGCGTGCTTCGCGACGACCTCGAGCAACCGCGGGCCCTTGCCGCCGATGACGAGCGGCGGCGCAGGTCGCTGCGTCGGCTTCGGCCACCCCACGGCGCCGGCCAGCCGGTAGTACCGCCCGTCGAACCGTGCCGGCCCGTCCCCCCACAGGGCGCGGATCACGTGCGCGGCTTCGTCCAACCGCCGGATCCGCTCACCCACCCGTGGGTATGGAACGCCGAACGCTTCGTGCTCGCGGTCGTGCCACCCCGCGCCGATGCCGAGTTCCAGCCGCCCGCCCGAGAGCACATCGACGGCAGCCGCGTGGCGCGCGAGGACGGCGGGATGGTAGAACGTGATCGGCGACACGAGCGGACCGAACCGGAGGCGGCGTGTCATCGTCGCGAGCGCGGCGAGCGACGTCCAGGCATCCAGCCCCGGCCTCGTCTCCACACCGAATAGCGAGAATAAATGGTCGGAGCGCCACAGCGACTCGAACCCCGCCGCCTCCGCGGTCTCCGCGATCCGCCGCCAGCGGTCCCACGTCAGCCCTTCCTGTCCCTCCACCATCACGCCGACCCGAATCACGGGACCGCCTCCTTGGCACATGGTGAATGCAAGTTCCGCTCCGGAGGGCCACCCCCGGCCACGTGCGCGGGGCGGGCGACGCCCGCCCCGGACCGATCAGGCCCCGGGAGCGTCGCCCAGCCGCGTGACGCTGTCGAACTCACGCCCGCGCTCGCCCGCGATCAACTCCCTCGCCTCCGCACCCGTGGCGCCGCGGTGGACCACCGCAGCCGTCGCCACGGCCAGCGCGCGTGGATCTTCGTTCGGCGCGAAGGAAATGTTTCGGCCGACGAGCGCCCCGCGAACGGTCGGGCCGGCCGCCATACCGGCGGCGAACTCGTCCAGGACGATCTGGGGATCGTCCCGCACCTCTCCGCCCAACATCAAGATCGGCAGGGTGGTCGCGGCGGCGACGCGATCGTACCCCGCGCCGTACGGGAGCTTGAGCCAGGTGTGCGCGGTCGAGGTGCCGAGGCCGGCCGCCACGCCCGCCGCGCGAATGAGGCTCTCCGCGTCGGTGCGCGGGCGCGGCCCCGCCGGCGTGCGGTCCACGAGGAACGCTTCCAAGAAGACGGTGAGGCCCGCCGCATGGCACGCGTCGATCGCGTGCGCGCATGTCTCCAGGGTCACCGGCGTGACCGCATCCTGAGGATCGACCCGCACCATGAGTTTGGCGCCGTCGCAACGCAGGCGCACCATGCCGTCGACCGTGAACGCCGTCATGCGATCGTCGATTTCGAACACCGTTCCGGACAACCCACCGCGGTTCATGCAGCCGAGGATCACCTTGTCGTCGAGCCAGCCACGTCCGGACCGCCGTCGGGCGAGGTGGCTCAGGAGCAGGATTTCCTCGGCGACGTCGGGCGTCGCCATGAGCCCGTCCACCCCCGGCGCCGTCAACACGCGCAGGACGCGGCTCAACAGCATCCACCGATCCCCCATCGCCACCGGATCGGCGCCGGCCCGCGTGACCATGCGCGCGGGATGGTCGGCCGCGAGCACCAGGAGCCGGCCGGTCGGCGCCGGCACCGCCCGGCGGGTGCGCGCCTCCGCCTCGGCCAGCGCGGCCTCGGGGTCGCGCAGTCGGAGATCGATCAGCGCCTCATACCACGCCCGGGGCAGAAACGCCGCGGGATCGAACCCCCGGCCCGCGCCCGCCGTGGGAGTCGACCGCGTCCGCCGCGGTTCGCCGCGGCTCGCATCGTCGTGCATCATCCGCGGCTGTAGGGGAGGAAGAACCGCCCCGCGCTGGATCCGCCGTCCACATCGAGCACCGAACCGGTGACGTACGACGCGCCGGGTGACGACATGAACAGCACCGCCTCGGCGATCTCCAGAGGCTCGCCCATCCGTCCCCACGGAATGTTCCGCAACAGCGTCTCCTTGTAGTTGGGGTTGACGTCGCCGCGCCGGCCGACGTCGATGAGGCCCGGGGACACCACGTTCACGCGAATCTGATGTGCCGCGAGCTCCTGCGCCAGGACCTTGCTGAACATGACAATGCCGGCCTTGCTGGCGCAGTAATGCGACGCGCCGCGGCGCGCCGACTTGTATGCGCCCGAGGCAATGTTGACGATGGAGCCCGCGACGCGCTGCTCGACCATGCGGCGCGCAACCGCGCGGCACATCAGGAACGTCCCCTTGAGGTTCGTGTCGATCACGCGATCCCACTGGTCCTCGGGCATCTCGATGACCGGGCAGTTCGGGTACACGCCGGCGTCGTTGACCAGCACCTCGATCCGGTCGAGGCGGCGGGTGACTTCCGCCATGATGCGCTCAACCCCCTCCGCGGAGCCGACGTCGCCGGCGACGGCGCACGCCGTGCCCGGTCCTGCGGCGAGAGCCGCCGCCGTCTCCGCCACCGTCTCGGCGTTGATATCCACGACGGCGACGCACGCTCCCTCGCGGGCGAACGCCGTCGCGATCCCGCGACCGATCCCCGCCCCCGCCCCCGTGACGATCACCCCGCGCCCCGCAAACGATCCTCCGGCCATGCCGTCACCTCGTCTCCGTCACCGCGCTCACCCGGCGCGAACGCGTCCTTGGGTAAGGAGATTCGTCGCAACACCGCGAAATACCACCCGGAGGCGGCCCGGCCGCCGAGATTCGAGGATCGACGAGGTGTGCGTGTGGAAGCGTCGGCGATCGCGACGTTCGGCCTTATCCTGTTCGGTCTGCTGGTCTTCTTCATCTGGCTGACGCAGGCGTTGTCGCACTACCAGCCGCTCAGGGTCGGTGCGTCGCCCACGGAGTTCGTGGCGCGGGACGTGCTGGGTCACGTGACGCCGCCGAAGCTCGGCTGGAACTGGTGGGCGTTCTTCCTCGGCCCGGTGTGGTTCATCGCGGAAGGCATCTGGTTCCACGGGATCATCCTGCTCCTGCTCGCGACACTCTCGGGCGGCGTCCTGTTGCCGTTCGTCATGGTCTACTCGGCCATGAAATCGCGCGAGACCCTCGAGGACCGGCGCATCGCCAGGCACACCTTCTACTGAGGCCGAGGGCGCCGCGGCTACGCGATCCGGAGCACGATCTTCCCGAACTGTGCCGCCTGCGCCATGTGCGCGAGTGCCTGCCCCGCCTCGGCCAGGGGGTAGACGCGGTCCACGACGGGGCGGAGCCGGGCTTGATCGAATAAGGCCAGCATCCCTCGGAAATCCTCGGGGGACCCCATCTTCGTCCCGAGCACGTCGAGGAGTTTCCAGAAGATCCGGCGCACCGTCAGTTGGGGCACGGGACCAAGCGTTGCCCCGTATGTTACCACGCGTCCTCCGGAACGGACCGCGTCCAGCGCTTGATCGAACGGCGCGCCACCGGTGCCATCCACGATCAGGTCCGGCCCGGCGCCTCCGGTGGCCTCCTTGGCCAGCGTGACCCAATCGGCTGTCTGATAGTTGAACCCGGCGTCGGCGCCCAAGGCCCGCGCGCGTTCCAGTTTGGCGTCGCTGCTCGACGTCACGAGCACCCGCGCGCCGGCGTGCTTGGCAATCAGCAGCGCGAACGTCGCGACGCCGCCGCCGATCCCGAGCACGAGCACCGTCTCGCCTCGTTGCACGCGGCCTCGCGTCACCACGGCGCGGTACGCGGTCAGCCCCGCGAGCGGAAGCGCCGCCGCCGCCTCGTCCGACAGGCCGGCCGGCACGGGGAAGACGTTTGCGGCCGGCACGGTGACCATGCCCGCAAACGTGCCGTTCTCGGGCAGTCCAAGGATGCGCCACCGGGGGCCCTCGACGCGCGTGTCGTCGCCCCACTCGAGACTGGGGTTGATGACGACCGGGTCTCCCTGCCGCACCCCCGTCACGCCCGGGCCGACCGCGGCGACCACACCCACCCCGTCGGAACCCGGAATGATCGGGAAGCGAAGCCCGGCATACTGACCTTGGCAGATGAAGAGATCGCGGTGATTCAGCGCGGCGGCCCGCAGGCGCACCACGACCTGTCCCGCCGACGGAACCGGATCCGGGACGTCCTCCAAGCGGAGCATATCGGGGTTGCCCACGCCATGCAGCACGATCGCTTTCACGGTCCGTCCCCCTCTCGCGTGCCTCCGGTTAGACCTTCACCGAGACAAGCGTCGGTTCCCGCGCAACCGGCAGCGCAGCGCCTCCGCGCCCGCCGGTCGAGGGCATCCGCGACGACGAAGGGCGGGGCCCCAAGGGAGCCCCGCCCTCATGTTTCCTCGGTCGCGCGACAGGCGACCGCGGCGATCCTACCGTGCCGCGACCGACGCGGCCGCCACCGCCTCGATATCGAACGTGAACTGCACATCGTCGCCGACGAGCCACCCGCCCAGCTCCAACGCCTTGTTCCAGTTCAGCCCCCACTCCTTCCGGTTCAGCTTTCCCTTCCCGGTCGCAGCGGCACGGGTGTTGCCCCACGGGTCCTTGACGGGGTCTGTGACGTCGACCTCGAAACTGACCGGGCGCGTCGTGTCGCGGATCTTCAGATCCCCGCTGACGAGATATCGTCCCTGACCGCGAGACGACACCGCCGTGCTCCTGAACCGGATCTCAGGATACTTCTCAACGTCGAAGAAGTCTCCCGAGCGCAGGTGTTGGTCCCGCTGAGGCTCACCTGTATCGATGCTCGCGGCGTCGACAGCGATGTTGAGGCCACGCAGCGTACTGTTCGCCTCGGCGATCTCTGCGTTGAACTTCTTGAACCGTCCCCGGACGGTTGAGATCCCCATGTGTCTGATGGAAAAATCGAGGTGCGAGTGGCTCGGATCGATGGTCCACGGCATTGACGTCCCTCCCTGTCTGGTCCGTTTGTCTATGTGCACAGTATCATGGAGTACTCGAAATAGTCAAGTACTTGATATTTGTGCGACGGCGTGCTACCGTTGCGTGGAGATGGCACACGACGACGCGGCATTCTGCCCGGCCTCCCGGGCCATCAATCTCCTGCAGGAGAAATGGGTGCTCCACATCGTGCGCACCCTCCTGGACGGCCCACGGGGGTTCAACGACCTGAGCCGGGCGATCGGCGGATGCAACACGACGACGCTGGCGCAGCGGCTGGACGGGCTGGAGTCGCTCGGGGTCGTGAAGAAGACCGTCCACTCCGTGATGCCGCCGAAGACGAGCTACGAGCTGACCCCGCGGGGCGTTGAGCTCGACGCCGTGATCCAGGCGATCGATCGCTGGGCCCGCCGTCACCTTGCGGCGGAGGCCGCGTCTGAAAACCGCCAGCCGGTCCCACGCGCCGCCGTCTCGGCTCGCGCTGGGATGCTGCCCGCGCGCAGCGCAGGGATGAACCGCCGGCGAGCCTGAGGGCGTGGCGGCGCCTCCGAGGGGCGTGGTGCCGCGCGGTCGCGGGCGGCGTTCCTCCGGGGCTACGGCTCCGAGTCCTGCGGCACCGCGTGCGACGCGCGTCGCCAGTGCCTGCTTACGGACCGTACCGGGCGCGCCGAGACGGTCCCTCCTCCGCGAATCCCAATCGCGTTGATCAGCGCCCCAAGGGACAACAACGCGGCCCCGAGCAGCATCGCGAGATGAAACCCGAACGCCGACGCCGCGCGTGCGGCGGCCGCCGCCGCGGCGGGAGCGCCCGGCGCCGGCGCGTTCAGCGGGGCCAGCAACTGGCGCACATGGGGTGACCCGACCTCCAACCCAGGCGCGCGGGCCGCGAGCGCCGAGTAGAACGCCGCGGTGATCACGACGAACGCGATCGCGCCGATGAGTTGCGGCCCAAGTTCGGCGACCGCGTTGTTGATCGCGGAAGCCAGTCCCGCGTGCCGCGCCTCCACCGACGTCATGAGGGTCGTCGTCAGCGGCGCGACCATGATCATCAGCCCCGCGCCGAACACGAGCAGCCCAGGCAGGAAGTCGACCGCGTATCCCCACGGCGGAAGATACGTCCCAGGATCCGCGGGGCGCAACCGCCACATCGGGCTCGACGCGGGCACCCGCGCGAGCCACAGCACGCCGAGCGCAATCAACGCCGGGCCGCCCGCCATGAACCAGCGCGGGCCATACCGCGCGGCGAGCACGCCGAACCGCGCCGAGAACAGCGCCAGCAGCACGCTCACGGGCAGCGTCGCGAGCCCAACCGCGGCGGCGGTATACCCGAGCGTCCCCTGCATGAACAGCGGCAGGCAGTAGAATACGACCGCGAACGCGCCGTAGATGACGAACGTCGAGAGATTGGTCACCGTGAAGTTACGCGACCGGAACAGTTCCGGCGGCACCAGAGGGTGGGGACGGCGCGTCATCAACGGCACCAGCGCCACCGCGGCCGCGACGCCGACCGCGAGCGCGACGAACGCCATGGGATCCCGCCAGGCCCGCTGCTGTCCGTAGATCGCGCCGAAGACGAGACCGCCGATCGCGAGCGCGGCCGTGATCGTGCCCGGGATGTCGAACCCGCGGGCCGCCTGCGGATCGCGGCTCTCCCGGACGTGGCGTGCCACCACCCACACCGCGAGCGCCACGAACGGGAGGTTCATGAGAAACGCCGCCCGCCACGTCAGCGTGTCGACGAGCACGCCGCCGATGAACGGCCCGAGGATGGTGATCGCGGCCGCCGCGCCGGACCAGATGCCG
This sequence comes from bacterium, assembly GCA_035295165.1. Classification (NCBI taxonomy): domain Bacteria; species bacterium. The sequence goes on along the minus strand of DATGJN010000007.1, from coordinate 30,224 downwards.
AACGCGCGCCCCTGCTCTTCCCCCGTGAACGTCGTCGTAATCAGCGAGAGCGCGCCCGGCACGAGGAACGCGCCCGCCGCGCCTTGGAGCACGCGAAACACCACCAACAGTTCGAGCGTCGGAGCGAGGCCGCAGAGGAGCGACGTCGCGCCGAATCCGAGAATCCCGATCGCGAACATCCGCCGGCGGCCGTAGTAGTCAGTCAGGGCGCCCGCGAGAATGAGCAGCGCGCTCAACGTGAGCAGGTAGCCGTTGTAGACGTACGTCTGTCCCTCGAGCACCCCGAGGTGTGCATGCGGGAGTTCGCGCCCGATGCGGGGAAGCGCCACGGTCACCACGCTCGAGTCGAGGTACGTGATGCCCGACCCGAGCACCGCTGCGACGAGCGTCCAACTCTTCGACGTCACTGCCTCATGATACCATCGGGGGGCCAACGTTGACGGAGGTGTCGTTGACGCACGTCGGGGCATACAATCCCATGAACGAACGTTCAGTCATGGTGCCGCAGCCCGCGGGCGAGATCGGATGGATCGAGGCGTGCCCAACGCGTTCCGTTCGTGGGAGAGTGGCCATCATGTCGGGTCGGAACGCCACCAGATGACGCCAGAACACCCAGGGACCCCAGGAGATCGGTCCGGCGCGCCCGCATCCGGTCCCCCCTCTCCCGCTCCAGGAGGGACCGCGCAGACGAGCCGAAACGGAGTGGCGCGCCGGACTTGGGTCTTCGTCGTCGCGCTGATCGTCGTCGCCGCCGCGGTCGTCTATGCGATGCACTACTTCAGCGACGCCGCCGTTCATCCGAGCACCGATGATGCGTACGTCCAGGGCGACACGGTGCTCGTCAGCGCCAAGATCGCCGGCCGCGTCCTGCGCGTCTCCGTGCAGGGGTCCGAGCGCGTCGCACAGGGACAGGTTCTGGTCGAGCTCGACCCCACCGACGCGCGGATCGCGGCGGAACAGGACCTCGCGGCGATCCGGGCCGCCGAAGCGAACGTGGCCCAGGCCCGCGCCGCGCTGGTCACGCAACAGAGCCAGACCGCGGCGAGCGTGGCGCAGGCCAACGCGACGCTCGCCGCCGCGGACGCGCACGTGCCGCAGACGCAGACCACGGTCGCCATACAGGAGCGAACCCTCCGGCAGGCCGTGTTGCAGGCGGAGGCGCAGTTGAGCGCGGCGCAGGGGCAGGCGGTGTCCGCGCGCTCGGCCCTTGCAACCGCGCAGCGCACGCTGTCGCGGGACAAGACGCTGCTGGCCCAGGGGGCGGTCGCGCAGCAGGATGTCGATCAAGCGCAGGCGGCGTACGACGCGGCCGTGGCCCAAGACCGGGGCGCGCGGGATGCCGTCACGCAGGCGCGCGCCGCGCTCGCATCCGCCGAGGCCAACCAGATGCAGGTCGAGATCAGCCGTCAGGACATCACCGGCGCCCTGGCCCAACGCCGGCAGGCCCAGGCGGGGGTGGCGAGCGCACAGACCGGCTTCGATGTGACGCGGGAACGGCAAGCCCAACTCGCGTCGGCCGAGGCGGCGGTCGCTCAAGCGCAGGCACAACTCGCGGCCGTGCAAGAGCAACTACAGGATACCCGTATCGTCGCGTCGGTGGACGGCGTCGTCGCGAACCAGGTTCCGGTCCAGCCCGGCCAGGTCGTCCAGCCGGGGCAGACGCTCCTGACCATCGTGCGGCTGCACAAGTGGGTGGAAGCGAACTTCAAGGAAACCCAGCTCACGAGGGTCCGCGTCGGCCAGCCAGCCACGGTACGGGTCGATCTGCTGCGACAGACGTTCCACGGCCGTGTGGAGCGCCTCGGCCCCGCGACCGGCGCCGCGCTCTCGTTGTTGCCGCCGCAGAACGCGACCGGGAACTTCACCAAGGTCGTGCAGCGTGTGCCGATCAGGATCGCGCTCGACGACGCGCCAACCGACCTGCAGCTTGGGCTGTCGGTCGAGGTGACGATCGATACGACGCGGAACCTAGCAACGAACGCCGCACGCTGACGGGGCACTGGGGCCTGTTCGGGGGGAAACCGATGGCGGACGTGGCCGGCATCGCCGGTGTCCTCATCATCCTGATCGTCCTGTGGGATGCGTTCGAAACCATGATTCTGCCGCGCCGGGTGACGCGGCGGGTCCGGCTGACCCGGATGATCATCGTCTCCGGGTGGAAATTCTGGAGGATCCTCGCCCGACGGACCCTTCACCGTCCGCGCCGCGAGGCGCTGCTCAGCTATTTCGGGCCGCTCGCCGTGATTGCGCTCTTCGGCACCTGGGCGCTCGGTCTGATCGTCGGATTCGCGTTGGTGCAGACCGCGTTTGGATCTCGGTTGGCGACGCCCGAGGGCGCGGTGCGGTTCAGCACCGATCTCTACATGAGCGGCACGACGTTCTTCACCCTCGGCCTCGGCGACGTCGTGCCCCGTTCCGGTCCGGCGCGCTTCATCACCGTGCTCGAATCCGGCCTCGGCCTCGGGTTCCTCGCCTTGGTGATTTCGTACCTGCCGGTGCTGTACCAAGGGTTCTCGCGGCGTGAGACGCGGGTATCCCTGCTGGATGCCTGGGCGGGCTCCCCGCCCACGGCCGGCGAGCTGCTGCGGCGGCTGGGCCCGGACGGCCGGGACACGCTGCTCGCGCCGTTCCTCCAGGAGTGGGAGCTGTGGTCCGCGCAACTGCTCGAGTCGATGATCTCCTATCCGATCCTCGGGTACTTCCGATCGCAACACGACAACCAGTCGTGGTTGTCGGCGCTGACCGCGGTACTCGACGCGTGCGCGGTGCTCATATCCAGCGTCGAGGGCGCGCCGGTGAGAAGTGCGTCGCTCACGTTCGCGATGGCGCGCCACGCCGTCGTGGATCTCTGCCAGATTCTAGGTGCGCCACCGCGGTTCCCGAGCCGGGACCGCCTTCCGCCAACGGATCTCACGCGTCTCTGGAAGCAACTGGGCGACGCCGGGGTGGCGATGCGCAACGACGCGGCATCGGCCGCGCGGTTGCAAGAGCTTCGCGAGATGTATGAACCGTATGTGCACGGCCTGGCGCGACGCCTGCTCCTCCCGCTCCCGCCCTGGCTCCCCGCGGACGGCGTGCGGGACAATTGGCAGCGCACCGCGTGGCGAAGCATCGGCACGGAGCACGACGAGCCGGACGACCGCTGAGCGGCGCGCTACGCCCCCCGCCCGCGCACGCGTCCGAGTGACGCCAGCACCGACAGGCCGGCGAGCCCCACGACCGCGCCCGCCATCGCCCAGAATCTGGACCCCGTCATGAAGCTGCCGGGCAGGATGCGGATGCCCTGCAGGAACCACACCCCGCCGATCGCCATCATCACCACGCCCAGCACCGCGCGTCCCCAGCGCATCGCCCTGCCCCCTCGCCCGCCCTGCACGCCCGTCCGCGCCGTGCACGGATCGGTCAGTACCGCGACCGGGGCGGCGGCCGCGTGGCCGTGCGCACTACGAACCTGCCTCCGGCGCGACCGCGGCGGGGGCGGTCACGACGCGCCGCTCCCTCGCAGAGGACGCCATCCACATCAGCAGCACGAAGAGCACCAAGAACTGCTTGAGCATCAGCGCGTAGTCCGCGAACGCGGTGAACTCCACGAAGGTCAGGACGAAGACGCCGTACAAGATCACCCCGATAGGAGAGGGAGCGCCCGGGCGCGCCGCAATGAGATAGGTGTAGACGAGCCGCGCGAGCACGCCTTCGATCCACATCCCGAGCACCACCCCCGGCAGCCAGAAGTCGAGATACAGCTCGCCGAGACGCGTCGGCGCGACCGACGTCAGGGTGTCCCCGGGATGAATGAGGTGGTACTGGTGGGCGAACGCCACGCCGCCAACGCTCGTCGCGGGTTTGCGGATGAGGAACCTCGGCGGCGCCAACGAGGTCCAGAACGGTTCGAACGTGCGGCCCCACGCAAACGGCCACTCCGACGGCGTCCGGCGAACGATCGCGGCCACGATCTGGACCATGTTCAACCGCTCGGCGAACGTCCGCACCGACAGCGAGGCGAGGTGCACGACCCCGAGCCCGGCCAAACTGTGCCAGGTGTCGACGGCGGCGTGCCGCAACGCCCCGACCGACGCGGAGGATGGATGGAGCAGGTTCGTGTTGGCCTCGCTGGCTAAGGCGGTCCGGTAGACGTTCAAGACGGGGAAGATCAGCAGCACGGCGACGAGGCCGGCCGCCACGACGAGGTTCCACCGGATGCGTCCGAGCATGTAGTGCGCCGCGATTACGGGCACGAGCAGCGCTGCCAGTGCCGGCTGCCGCCAGCCGCTCGGGAGGGCGTACGCGAGCTGGGCGACGAGCAGAGCCAGAAACGCCGCCTGCCAGAGCCGCGACGGCCGTCCGGCGCGGACACGCTCGTAGTGTCTCGTCGCGGCGAACAGCAGCGCAACGATGGCGAATCCCGCGAGCCAACCCGCGGTGGTCGACCACTGCGTCGCGATCTGGGTGCGAAACGTGTGGAGGTAGCCTCCCTTGAGCACGAAGAGGATCTGCGCGGACCATCCGACCAGCGCGAGCACGGCCGTCCCCGCGGCAACCTTCGGCCCATCCCAGCGGGGCGGCACCGGCGGAAGCGCCCGCGCCACCCCCGCACCCGGTCCGGTGTAGTAACCGAGAAGCCAGGCGGCGAGTCCTATCGCGGCGACGCCGAGCGCCGCGGGGAACCACGCCAGCGACACCGCGGGATCGAACTCGAGCCCGACCGCGAGCGCCATTACCGCCCCGACGGGAAACCCCATGCCATAGAAGAAGCTGACGAGGATCGCGGGCTCGAACGGATCGATCCGCCCCCGACCGGCCGCGACCACGATGGGCACCCACAGCAGCGCCGTGACCGCCGCGACGCCGAGGGCGAGGGGCGCGTGGGCGGGCCATACGCAGCCCCAGAGGAGGATGCCGATCACGCTGCACGCGCCGGACCCCGCGGCGGCGACCACGCCGGGCGTCCGGGCCGGTGCGGAGACGCTCACTCCGTCGCCGTGCGGCGGAGTCCGTCGCGGACTAGGACCACCGCGATGGCCAGGACGAACCCGGAGGTGGCGCCAAACCATGCGTACAGCACGCGCCCGGCGGTGACCGGGGCGACCGGCCGGGCCGCCCGCTCGACCATGGTCGCCTTCGGCGGCGACGCCTTCTGGTTGGCCTCAAGGAGCACGATCTGTTGCTCCAACGTCTTGGCCGCGTCGAACGCGGCCTGGCGTCGAACCTGCGCGGGCGCCGTGCCATCGGCCGGAGATACCCCGGTCGCGGCGGGCGCGGCAAGCAGCGCGTTGGTCTCGACCAGGGTGCGACGGAGCCGGGTCAGCGTCGCGTCCTGCTCGAGCGCGACAAACCGCGCCGCCCGGTCGGCGAGCACCGCAGCCGCGGCGTCGGCGATCCGCGGAGCGAGATCAGGCGAAGCGCTCCGGGCGGTGACCTCGTACAGACCGATATCGCCGGCCGGAATCACAAGCAGATCGCGCCGGAGTGCGGCGGGCGTCACCTGTCCCTGCGCGCCCGCGAGCGCGACGATGCGGTCGAGCACGTCCGCCCCGCCGAGCCACTTCTCCAGCACGTCGACATTGAGGCGGGGCCGCACGGAATGCGGGGTATCCCACGAGACCGAGCCGCCGATGTCGGCGAGTTGCTCGACCTGAAACACCGCGGTCGCCTCGTACGCGGGGCGGGTGAGCACGCCCGCGATCACCCCGGCGGCCGTGCACACCGCGAACACCGCCGCACCCAGCCGCCAGGAGCGGCTCAGCGCTGCCCAGAACTCGCTGATCGTCATCGCAGCGGCGCTCCGCGGGTCACCCGGTTCGGGGCGCGGCCTCGCACCGGGCCGCGCCCGCGAGGTCGCACAGGGAACACACCCTCGACGGGAGCCGAGTCGGGGACCTCCCTCATGGCGAGCATGGCCACCCACTTCGTCAGGGTCGGTCACTCCCCTTCCCACGGCGGCCGCCGGATGCGCGCGCGCGGGGAACGCGTTATCCGTGGTGGCGTCGACGATCCGACGGTGCTCGATCGGGGCGGGCGCGCCGCCACGATGAGACAAGATGCTCGCCGACGTGGACGTTAGCGTGTGATCGTCGTGTTCGATGTCATGCCGTGGGGTCGTCTTTTGGTTCCCGTTGAGTGGGGAAGCGACAATCCCTTGCACTGCACGTTGGATAAGCGGGAAACGATTAACGTCGTGACGGTGCGTGGGGAAGTCGATCTCAGCAACGTGCACACCCTGGAAGACGTCTGCGACCAGGGACTCCGGAGCAGCAGCTTGCCGCTCATCGTCGATTTGTCGCGCGTGGCGTACATCGATAGCACCGGCCTGAACACGCTGATCAAGGTGCACGACCGGTGTCACGCCCGACGAGTCGAATTCGCGGTCACGTTCACGTCGACGTTGATGTGGCGGATCTTCTCGGTCTTGTCGCTCCAACAGAAGATACAGATTTTTCCGACGGTGCAGGCGGCGACCGAGGCGTTACACTGGAGCCCTCCGCCGAAGTTGAACCGGTAGCCCCTCGTGTCGCACACTCGGCGTTGTTCGCGGCGCTGACGAGGCTATCGGATATTCCAGATGGCCAGGGGCGCACGTCTACGGACGGTCGAACGGCCTGCACAACGGCCAGGCACATCGGACCGTCCACGCCCCCTCCCATGCCATGGGAACCGCAGGTTTCGGCGGCTCCGTTCGTTGCGGATCGCGTCCCTATAGATCCAACGGGTGTTCTCTCTCCGTCATCGCCTCCCGAATTGCCACCAGCGTGTTACCGATCCGCTCGAGATGACGGTTCATATTCTTTAGTTCGATCACGACTTGCGCGAAGTCTGCAACCTGCTCGTGTTGTGCCCGGACACTTCGGGACGCTGCAGTCTGCGGTTCTTTCGCAGCCGGAATCGCCATCTGCTGTTCCCTCCCCTGCCCTCTCTGCTGTGTCTTGTGCCCGCGCCCACGATGCCCTAGACGTTCGAGCGTCGACGGACACCCTGATCGGGATCGCACGGCAGCCCGTGGTGGTCCCCTCCCGAGTTTGTCCGCCACCCCGGCGGTCGAACCTCGTCCCGGGGCAGTCCTCGGGCGTTTCACCCGGTGGCCGTGCAGCGTTGCATGAGCACGCGGGACGTTAGGCAATTACGCTGCAGAGAAATCCGTTACTCCCTGAGGGGAAGAATATTCTGAGGTCGGTGGTGGAGCCCTCGACCGGAGTTGAACCGGTAACCCCCTCATTACAAATGAGGTGCTCTGCCGATTGAGCTACGAGGGCCAGAGCGCGCATTGGTAGCATAGCAGAGACCGCAACGCCAGGGCAAGGCAGGGACGTCGTGTCGCAACGGACGCCTCTCGGCGGCCATGCCGGGGGGCGCCCGGGGCGGGACGCCGCCGGGTGTTATAATGGATAGGTGCGGTCGCCGACCCGAAGCCGTGCACACGCGGCGCGGCTGCCCCGATGGGAGCTACGATGCAGGATCAGTATGGTCGGGACATTCGAGATCTGCGCATCTCGCTCACGGACCGCTGCAATCTGCGGTGCGTATATTGCATGCCCGAGGAAATGGTCTTCAAACCTCGCGAGGAGATCCTCACCGACGACGAGATCTTGACGATCCTGCGTGCGGCCGCGGAGCTCGGCGTGCGAAAGGTGCGCCTCACCGGCGGCGAGCCGACCGTGAGGCCGGCGCTCGCGGATCTGGTGAGGCGGGTCGCCGCGATCCCAGGTATTCAGGACGTCGCGATGACGACGAACGGCGTCCGGCTCGGCGCGCTGGCCCGGCTCCTTGCGGAGGCGGGCCTCAAGCGCGTCAACGTCAGCCTGGACAGCCTCGACCCCGAGAAGTTTCGCCGGATCACGCGCTGGGGCAACCTCCAAGACGTGCTCGACGGCTTGGATGCCGCCGAGGCCGCGGGGCTCAGGCCCATCAAGTTGAACGCGGTCGTCGTCCGCGGGTACAACGAGGGCGAGGTCGTCGACCTCGCGCGCCTGACCCTGCAGCGTGACTGGGCCGTGCGATTCATCGAGATGATGCCGTTCGGTAGCGTCGCGGGATTTCAGCAGAACGCGTACGTACCGACCGCCGAGACGATGGCGACGATCGAGGCCGCGCTCGGTCCGCTCGTGCCGCTGGACGTGACCGGATACGACCCGGCGCGCACGTACCGTCTCGGGGATGCCCCCGGGACGCTTGGGTTCATCAGCTCGGTCAGCCAGCCGTTCTGCGCGCAATGCGGGCGGTTGCGGCTCACGGCCGAGGGAAAGCTCCGACTGTGCCTGCTGAGGGACGACGAAGTGGACCTGCGCACACCGCTGCGCGCTGGGGCCACCTACGACGAGATCCGTGAACGGTTTCGCGCCGCGGCGTACCGGAAACCGTGGGGACACGGACTCGCTAGGAACGTGATCCCGCGGCGCCGGGTGATGTCCCAGATCGGCGGCTGACCGGCGGCGGCGCGCTCCTGGTCGCGTATGAAACAGCACCGGCCCCGCGAGTCGCGGGGCCGGTGCTGCTGTTGAGATCGAGAGGGTGGGACCCTCGAACCGGCCGGCGCCGGTTGCGAACGACCCTACTCTTCCTCGCCCTCCAGGTTCCGTTCCAGCTTGCGCTTGACCCGCTGCAGCGCGTTGTCGATGGACTTCACGTGCCGGTGCAGCTCGGTGGCCATCTCCTGGTACGACTTGCCTTCCAGGTAGGCCGTCAACACGCGGCACTCGAGATCGCTCAGATTCTTCCGGATGCGCTCCCGCATCGTCTGGGAGGCTTCCTGGTTGATCACCAACTCCTCGGGATCCGACACCTTGATGCTGCTGATCACGTCGAGCAGCGTTCTATCGGAGTCCTCGTCGTAGATGGGCTTGTTCAGCGAGATGTACGAGTTGAGCGGGATGTGTTTTTGCCGGGTCGCTGTCTTGATCGCGGTGATGATCTGGCGGGTGATGCACAACTCAGCGAACGCGCGGAACGAGGACAGCTTCTCCCGGCGGAAATCCCGGATCGCTTTGTAGAGGCCGATCATGCCTTCCTGGATGATGTCCTCGCGATCGGCGCCGATCAGGAAGTACGCTTTGGCTTTGACGCGGACGAAGTTGCGGTACTTGTTGATTAAGAACTCAGCAGCGAACTCGTCTCCACTCTTCGCGCAATCCACGAGCTGTTCATCGACCATTTCTTGGTATGACGGGATCACGACTGGCCTGCGCGCAACTACCACGCCTCTCGCCTCCGCCCGGACTGTCGCCCTGTCGCTGGCCTGCTCTGCCACGTCATGCCTGGCTCGCTCGAACCTCGCTACGGGGACCTGGAACCGCCCGATTGTGTCGGGCGACCGCCGGGGATCCCATCAGGTGCTCGTTTGGGTCGCTCCCGAACGCCACCGTCATTATACGAACGCCGCTACACCGAGTCAATACTAACATGATACATTCCGACGATCACCGAGACATTCCGGACTGCGTCCGCGCCGCATCGCGTCGTCGCGCCACCTCGTACAACAGGAGCGCGGCCGCGACCGAGACGTTGAGCGACTGGACACGCCCCCACAGCGGGATGCGCACAACGCGGTCGCATCGCTCCCGCACGAGCCGGTGAAGCCCACGCCCCTCTCCCCCGACCACGAGTGCAATCGGCGGAACGAGGGACCCACTATCGTATGACTCCGCGGCGCCCGCGTCCGAGCCGACGACCCACACGCCGTCCGCCTTGAGACGCTCCAGTGCGGCCACAAGGTTGGCCACGCCGGCGACGGGCAGGTGCGCGGTCGCGCCGGCGGCCGCCCGCACCGCCGCGGGACCAAGTCCAGCGGCGCGCCGCCGCGGCACGATCACCCCGTGCGCGCCAGCGGCCTCCGCGGTCCGGATCACCGCGCCGAGGTTGTGCGGATCCTCCACGCCGTCGAGCGCGATCAGAAACGGGGCCTCCCCGCGCCCGCCCGCACGCGCGAGCACCTCATCGAGGCCCACGAGCGCCTGCTCCGCGGCGATCGCGGCCACACCTTGATGCCGGACACCGCGGGCCAACAGCTCGAGCCGCCGTCGGTCCACAGACTGCACGGGCACGTGCCTGGCCCGCGCCTCCCGCACGATCATCTCGAGCGGCCCACGCACGTGCGAGCCCGCGGACAGGAGCACTCGCGACATCGGCCGACCCGCCCGCAGCGCTTCGAGCACCGCGTGAGGGCCCAGCAGGACGTTGTCCTCCGGCCGCTCCGACGGCTTCAGCGCACCCGCCACTTGAACCCACCCGGCGTGTCCTCGAGCAGCACGCCGAGTTCCGCAAGACGCGCCCGCACGCGGTCGCCGGTGGCCCAGTCCTTCGCCTGCCGGGCGCGCATGCGCCCCTCCGCGATCAGCTCCACGAGCGGCTGAAACACGGCGTCGGCCGACGGCGCCTGCGCGCCGCCAGCGTCGGCGCCGTCGTCGCCCACGGCAGCGGGCGCTGGCATGGCGGCGAGCCGCGCGGGGTCGAACAGGTCGGGGCGTTCCTGCGCCAACTCCCGTGCGAGCCGGTACAGGGACGCGGCCTGCACCGGGGTCGCAGTCGCGACAAGGCGCAGGCCCAGGACGGCCCCGAGCTCGCGCAGCAGTGCGACCCCGCCGGCAAGCGTCGCCCGCCCGTCCGGCCCGAGCGCCACGCGGCGCTTGGCCACCGCATCCACGACCCGGTTGATCGCGCTCGCGAGGTCGAACAGCGCCGCGAGCCCGCCCGGGGTGTTGAAGTCATCGTCCATCGCGGTCTCGAACCGTGCGCGGATCGCGTCCGGTCCCGCGCGGAGCGCGGCGCCAAGTTCCGCAAACACCCGATCCGGCTCGGCGGCGCCGTCCCGCGGCGCGCCGGCCTGCGATGACGGACCGGCGAGCACATCGTCCGCGTTCTCGAGCGCGGTCCGAAGACGCTCCGCCCCGCGCGTCGCCGCCTCGAGCGCCTCGTCGCTCCACAACGTGGGACTGCGGTAGTGCGACGACAACACGAACACGCGGATCGTGTCGGGATGGAAGCGCTGGAGGGCCTCGCGGATCGACACGATGTTCCCGAGGTGGCGGGTCATCTTCTCCTGGTCGGCGGTCAGCCGGAGGAGCCCGTTGTGCACCCAGTACCGGACGAACGGATGCTTGCCGGTGTATCCCTCCGACTGCGCGATCTCGTTCTCGTGGTGCGGAAACACCACGTCCTGCCCGCCGCCGTGGATGTCGAGCTGCGGCCCGAGCAGCGAGATCGACATCGCCGAGCACTCGATGTGCCATCCGGGGCGCCCCGCGCCCCAGGGGCTGTCCCATTTGGGCTCGTCCGGCTTCGCGGCCTTCCAGAGCACGAAGTCCATGGGGTGCTCCTTGCGAGGATCGACCTCGATCCGCGCGCCCGCCTGCATCTCGTCGAGCGACCGCCCGGAGAGGCGGCCGTAGCGCGGGAACGCCGCGACCCGGAAGAACACGTCTCCGTCCACAGCGTACGCCAAGCCGCGCCGTTCGAGGCCTTGGATGATCTCGATCATCTTCGGCACGGTCTCGGTCGCGCGCGGGTAGTGGTCCGCCCGTCGGATCCCGAGCCCGTCCATCTCTCGGAGAAACCGGTCGATGTACCGCGCCGCGAGCGCTTGGATCGTGGTGCCTTCCTGCCGCGCCGTCTCGATGATGCGGTCTTCAACGTCGGTGAAGTTCTGCACGTGGGTGACGCGATACCCGCGGTATTCGAGATACCGGTGGACCACGTCGAACACCAGGAAGGACATCGCGTGCCCGACGTGTGACGGCCCGTACAGGTTGGGTCCGCACACGTACATCGCCACGCGGCCCGGGACGAGCGGGGCGAACTCCTCTTTCCGTCGGGCCAGCGTGTTGTAGATCTTGAGCGTCATTGCGCCCTCCACCCGCTCACGGCGAGCGGTGCCTCAGTGGAATCGCGGTGAGCTCGGCGACGAGCTCCCACCGGCCTTCGGAGCGCCACGTCTCGGGGTCCGCGGCCGTCACCCGCCGGAGGTCGTAGCACCCACGATCGGCAAGCACACGGAGGTAGCTGGTGCCCAGCTCGGAGCGGCGCTCCAGGATCCGAACGATGTGGTGAAACCTGGTTCCCCGCCAGAATCCGGCCGGTTGCGGACGGCGGGTTCCGGGTTCGAGCTCGACGGTCACGGGTTCGCACACCGCACAACGCTCGATCAGCACGAGGTGTGCGCTCCGGGAGTACTTCTCGCGGACACGCGCCGGTCCCCGCGGCCCTTGGATCCGAGGCGCACGCGTCGACGCCATCACCCGGCCCGGCCGCCGATCGCCGTCGGCGCGAGGGTCGCCACCGCCTGAGCCGCGATCCCCTCTTCGCGTCCCAAGGCGCCCATCCCCTCCAGCGTCGTCGCCTTCAGGTTCACGGCGTCCGCGCCGAGGCCCAGCACCCCGCCGATCGCCGCGCGCATCGCGGGGATGTGCGGCGCGAGCCGCGGAGCCTCCGCCATCACGACGACGTCGACGTGGGCGGCGCGCCACCCGCGCGCGGCCAGCAGGTCGCGCACGTGTCCGAGCAGCGCCAGGCTGTCCGCGCCCGCGTACGCGGGATCGCCAGGCGGAAAGTGTTGCCCGATGTCGCCGCACCCGGCGGCGCCGAGCAGTGCGTCCATGATCGCGTGCACGACGGCGTCCGCGTCCGACCATCCTGCGAGTCCGCGAGGCCACGGGATCTCGACGCCGCCGAGCATGAGCGGGCGACCCTCCACGAACCGGTGTGCGTCGAATCCTAAGCCGACCCGCGCCGTCTGCGCCGGCGCCCCCGCGCGACGCAGCAGCGCTTCCGCGACGGCGAGATCCTCGGGCACGGTGACTTTCAGATTCGCCGGCTCACCCGCGACGAGCCGGACCGGGTGGCCGAGCCGCTCGACCAGCGAGGCATCGTCGGTCCCATGAAACCCCGCGCGCGCAGCCTCGCGGTGCGCGCGTTCGAGCAGCGCGCGATGAAACGCCTGCGGCGTCTGAATTCGGTACAGCTGCGAGCGGTCCAGCGTGGACGCGACCCATCCTTCCTGCCCCCGCTTGATCGTCTCCTCGACCGCCACAGCCGCCGTCGCCGCGCCCGCGGTGGCGGCCGCCGCCGCGACGGCGCGAGCGAGTGACGGTGAGGCGCACGGACGGGCGCCATCATGCACGAGCACCAAGTCCGCGGCGACGGGCAGCGCCTCGAGACCTCTGGCCACGGACGCCTGCCGGTCGGCACCGCCGGGAACCACCGCCGTGACCTTGTCCAGGCCCGCGCTCGCCACCAATTCCCGCATCGCACCGAGCGCGTATGCGGGTCCGACCACCACGATCGCGACGACCTCCTCGACGCGGTGCAGCGTCTCGAGCGCGTACTGCACCAGGGGACGTCCGTGTAGGGGCACGAGTGACTTCGGGACGGCTCCGCGGAAGCGCTCGCCGCGTCCCGCCGCCGGCACGACCGCGCCGACCGCGGCCGGGAGGAGGCTCACCGGGTCACGCCGATCCGTATACACGCCGTCGAACTCATCAGGATCATCCGACAATCGATCACCACGCACACCGTCGCGAACAGTAAACGGCCCGCTCACCGGCGCCCGCCCACACCATCGGCGCGGGGGGGACCGCGACGGGCAGCCCAAGGATTGGATCGCGCGGCCCCCATTATATCACGGCCTCGCGGCGCCCGGAGCCCCACGCGCATCAACAACCGTCCGCGCGGTGCGAACCCGCCGGTTTGCTTGACACTGGGCCGACGCCGCCGCATAATGGGGCCGTTCGAACAGGGGGGGTGTCCCGGTGATGAAGGAAACTCGGCCGCGGTTCCAGGAACAGGTGGACGAGTACTTGATCCGCCACCGCAGCATCCTCGACGTCCTCAGCAAGCTTCAGGAATCCACGGCGCGCGTGAGCCGCGCCGTGGCCAAGGCCGTCACGAGCTGCGGCTGCGTGACCGTCAACGCGGCGAAGCAGCAGTTTCCGACCGACCTGAGTCTCGCGGAGGTCCGAGCTTACCTCGACACGCACGTGTCTGGGACGCTGTGCGAACGGTGCCGCGAGGCGGTGGAAACGGAGATCGGCGCGGCGCTGTTTTATACGGCGGCGCTGTGCAGCATCTTCACACTCGATCTGGACGCGATCCAGAAGAAGGAACACAGCCGGGTAAAGAGCCTCGGCATCTTTACGCTGAAGTAGGGCGGCCGCCGCACCCCGCAGCGGGCCGCGTCAGCCCAGCAACAGTTCCAGCGCCTGGCCGATCCGTGCAACGCCCACGAGCTCGACCCCGGTCGCCTCGTCCGCGTCCATGCCGGCGAGGTTGGCCTGGGGCAGCACCACTCGCCGGAACCCCAGCTTCGCCGCCTCCGCGACCCGCCGGCCGATCTGGCTGACTGCGCGGATCTCGCCCCCGAGTCCCACCTCGCCGACGACCGCGGTGGATCCCTCCACGGCGCGGTCGCGATGGCTTCCCGCGACGGCACAGGCCACGCCCAGATCCGCCGCCGGCTCGTCCACCCGCACCCCGCCCGCGACGCTGACGTACACGTCGCACGCGCCGAGGTGGAGCCCGGCGCGCTTCTCGAGCACCGCGAGCAACAGCAGCATGCGGTTGTAGTCGACGCCGGACGCCGTCCGGCGCGGCATCCCGAACGGCGTCCGCGTCACGAGCGCCTGGACCTCAAGCAGGATCGGACGCGTGCCCTCGATCGCGCAGACGACGGCGGACCCCGGGGCATCGGCGGGACGTTCCGCAAGAAACAACGCCGACGGATCCGGCACCGGCGAGAGCCCGCGCCCGCCCATCGCGAACACGCCGATCTCGTTCGTCGAGCCGAACCGGTTTTTGGTCGCGCGCAACACGCGATACGCGTGATGTCGTTCGCCCTCGAAGTAGAGCACCGTGTCCACCATATGCTCCAACACCCGGGGGCCCGCGATCGCGCCGTCCTTGGTGACGTGGCCGACGATCAGGATCGCGGGGCCGTCCTCGGTCTTCGCCACGCGCAGCAGATCGCCCGTGCACTCCCGGATCTGCCCGACGCTGCCCGGCGCGCCCGGAAGGTCCGGCCGGTACATCGTCTGGATGGAGTCGATGATGACGAGCGCCGCGCGGGTGTCCGCGATCTGCGCGATGATCCGGGTGAGATCCGTCTCCGCGAGCACGAGCAGGCGAGGCGCGTCCACCCCGAGCCGGCCCGCCCGCATCTTCGTCTGCCGCGCCGACTCCTCGCCGGACACGTACAGGACGGCGCGGGCCGCGGCGATGTGATGCGCGATTCCCAACGCGAGCGTGGACTTGCCGACGCCCGGATCGCCGCCGATCAGCACGAGCGATCCCGGCACAAGTCCGCCGCCGAGCACGCGGTCGACCTCGCCGATGCCCACGGCAACACGGGGCTCGTCCCCGAGCGCCACCTCGGTGATCGGCGTCGCGACCGCTGCCGCTCCTCCCCCGGCAGACCCGGTCGCGCGGGCCCGGCCGCCGGCACTCTTCGGGAGTGCCGGCAACACCTCCTCAACGAGTGTGTTCCAGCCGGTGCAGTTCGGGCAGCGCCCGAGCCATTTGGGTGACTCGTAGCCGCAGGCTTGGCATACGTAGACGATCCGCCCAGGCTGCCCGGCATCGCCTCCCAGTCTCGCCACGACACGCTCCCTGTGGATCGGTGTCAGGAGAAGCGGCGGCCCGGGCTGCTCGCCCGGGCCGCCGCACGCTCATCTGCCCCGCGCTGTGTTATGATCCCGTGTCGGCGGATACCGGCTCCGGTTCCCGCTTCTTCTCGAACACCACCTGTCCGTCCCGCGCGTCCAGCACGATCTTGTCGCCGGCGCTGAACTTTCCGCGCAGCATGTCGTCGGACAGCGGGTCCTCGACCAGGCGCTGGATCGCGCGCCGGAGCGGCCGCGCGCCGTACTGCGGGTCGAATCCTTCCTGTGCCAGCACCTCGCGCGCCGCGTCGGTCAGGATCAGCTCCATTCCCTGTCCGCGGATCTCGCGACGCACCCGCTCCATCAGGATGTCCACGATCAACGCGATCTGCTCGCGCGACAGCGGCCGGAACACGATGATCTCGTCCACGCGATTCAGGAACTCCGGCCGGAACGTGCGGCGCAGCTCCTCCATCACGTGCGTCTTCATCCGGTCGTACGAGCGCTGCGTCTCCGCCGCCTCCGTGTCCGGCGCACGGAATCCGAACGTCGTGTCCCGCTGAATCTGCGGCGCGCCGACGTTGCTCGTCATGATCACGACGCAGTTCTTGAAGTCCACGGTGCGCCCCTGCGCGTCCGTGAGCCGCCCGTCCTCCAGAATCTGGAGCAGCACGTTGAAGATCTCGGGATGGGCCTTCTCGATTTCGTCCAGGAGCACGACGCAGTACGGCCGCCGACGCACCTGCTCGGTGAGCTGGCCGCCCTCCTCGTACCCCACGTACCCCGGAGGGGCCCCGACGAGCCGGGACACGGTGTGGCGCTCCGTGTACTCGGACATGTCGATGCGGATGACCGCCCCCTCGTCCCCGAACAGGAACTCGGCGAGCGCGAGCGTCAGCTCCGTCTTCCCGACGCCCGTGGGGCCGAGGAAGATGAACGACCCGATCGGTCGGCGCGCGTCCTTGAGCCCGGCGCGTGCACGCCGGACCGCGCGCGACACCGCGCGCACGGCCTCTTCCTGTCCAACGATCCGCTTGTGCAGCGAATCCTCCATGCGGAGGAGCTTCTCGGTCTCCTCCTCGACGAGGCGCATCACGGGGATCCCCGTCCAGCTGGACACGATGTCGGCGATGTCGTCCGCGCTGACCGTCGTGATATCCCGCCCCTTGTCGGTCTTCCAGGAGCTCTCGAGCTCCTCCAGCTTCTGGCGGAGCACCTTCTCCTTGTCACGGAGGCTCGCGGCTTTCTCGAAGTCCTGCCCCTTGATCGCCTCTTCCTTTTCCCGGCGGACCCGGTCGGCCTTCTCAAGCGCCTGCCGCACTTCCTGAGGCAGGAAGCTCGCCTGCAGGCGGATCTTGCTCGCAGCCTCGTCCATGAGGTCGATCGCCTTATCGGGCAGGAACCGGTCCGAGATGTACTTGTCGGCCAGCGTCGCTGCGGCGACAAGCGCCTCGTCGCTGATCTTGACGCCGTGGTGAGCCTCGTACCGCTCGCGGAGCCCGCGCAGGATCTCGATGCTCTGCTCCACGGTCGGCTCGGCCACAAGGATCGGCGCGAACCGGCGCTCCAGCGCCGCATCGCGCTCGACGTACTTCCGGTACTCGTCCAGGGTCGTGGCGCCGATGCACTGGAGCTCGCCCCGCGACAGGGACGGCTTGAGGATGTTGCTCGCGTCGATCGCGCCTTCCGCAGCCCCGGCGCCCACCAGCGTGTGGAGCTCATCCACGAACAAGATGACCTCGCCCTGGGCCTTCCGGATTTCCTCCATCACTTTCTTCATCCGCTCTTCGAACTCGCCCCGGTACTTGGTACCGGCGACGAGCGCCGCGAGGTCGAGCTGCACCACGCGCTTCGTCCTGAGCACCTCGGGGACGTCACCCCGAACGATTCGCTGGGCGAGCCCCTCGGTGATCGCGGTCTTCCCCACGCCCGGTTCGCCGATCAGGGCCGGGTTGTTCTTGGTACGCCGGGAGAGCACCTGGATCACGCGCTCGATCTCCCGCTCGCGCCCAATCACCGGGTCAAGTTTGTTGTCACGGGCATGCTTCGTCAGATCGCGGCCAAATTCGTCGAGCGTCGGGGTCTTGCTCGCCTGCTTGGTGTACGACGCCGTGCCCTCTTCCCCGAGGAGGTACACGACCTGCGAGCGAACTCGCTCGAGGTCCGCGCCCATGGCCTCGAGCACGCGCGCGGCTACGCCCTCGCCCTCGCGGATCAACCCGAGTAGCAGATGCTCGGTGCCGATGTAGTTGTGCCCCAACCTCCGGGCCTCGTCGAGCGCGAGCTCCAGGACCTTCTTGGCCCGCGGGGTAAACGCCACCTCTTCGTAGGGCGTCCGCTCGCCCCGGCCGATCGCGCTCTCGATCTCCGCGCGGACACGGTCCGGGTTGATGTTGAGGGACTCGAGGACCTTGCTGGCCACGCCCTCGCCCTCGCGGATGATACCGAGGAGGATATGCTCCGTACCGACCGCGCTATGATTGAGCCGCTTCGCCTCCTCCTGCGCGAGGATGATGACGCGGCGGGCACGTTCGGTAAACCGTTCAAACATTTCGCGGGTGACCTCCCCTCTGCCGGGATCTCTCCATCGCGAACCGGCGCCGACGTCTGCGACCGCTACCCACTGGTACGAGTCCTGCCATGATCGTTGTTCGCTGCTCCGAACGCTCCGTGTCCCCGATCCGGCCGGCCGGCAGAGCACGAGGGAGAGATCCTGTTGAGCACTACGCTCAGCGTCCCCCCCGCCATTCCCACCCCCGGCCGTCGCGTCGACGGTCGGGCGAGAGTCTGGGCTTCTTTTCTTCGCTCCGCCACGGACTCCTGCCGTCTCGCACTTTCTCGGGCGCGAGACGCCCCTACTCTAGTATGTTCCCCATCCGTGGGTCGCCCACGACGTGTACTTTGTCGGGTCGACGCGGCAGGGGCGGCCGAACCGCCGCGGCCCCGCCGCAGCACCGTGACGCCGAGTACAGCGGAGGCGGGACGCAAGAGCGACGGAAACCGGCGGAAGACGGAGGAACGCGTGTCGGTTGATCGAGTTCCGCCCGATCACACCGGGCGGGCCCTGTCGTGTCCGGTCGACGGGGCGCCCGCGTGCAACGTCCCGGGCGCTCCGACCGCCGAGTTCACCGCTTGATGCCCCGAATCGTGTAACGAATGGTGCCGGCCGGGACCTGGACCGTCACGACCTGCCCCTTCCGCTTGCCGAGGAGTGCACGTCCCACCGGCGACTCGTTGCTGATCTTGTCGCGCAGCGGGTCCGCCTCGGCGGATCCGACGATCGTGTAGGTGAGATCTTCGCCGGACTCGTCGGCGATCTTGACGGTGCTCCCGATCGTCACCACGTCCGAGCGGACTTCGTGGTTGTTGATCACCTTTACGCTGCGGAGCATTCCCTCGAGCGTGAGAATCCGGCCTTCCGTGAACGCCTGCTCATTCTTGGCGTCCTCGTACTCCGAATTCTCGGCCAGATCGCCGAACTCTTTGGCCTGCTTGATTCGTTCGGCGACTTCCTTGCGCTTCACCGTCTTGAGGTGATCCAGCTCTTCCTCAAGCTTGCGCAAGCCTTCGGGCGTCAGGATGGTTTCCTTCTCGTCCATGACCGGTCAACTCACCTGGGGGCGGCCGGCCCCGTTACCGGAGGCGGCGCAAACCCCGTTATAAGAGGATACGAGACTGAGGGACACCCCTCAGCCTCGAACTTCCGCCTCGAACTCCCGCGAGTATACATAACGGTGGACACCTTGTCAAAGGCCTTCCGGGACCACGGCGTCCCGCGCCCCGGTCCGGGGCGCGGCGACGTGAGGCCGGGCCCCGCGGGCCGCGGCGCGAATCGCGTCGAGTTCTTCATCGGAAATCTTACGCTCGAACCGGCGCAATCCGGACAGGCGGAACCCATGCTTGCGCATGAGGGCGTGAATCTCCTCCGCCTTGGCCAGCTCGATCTCTGGGCCCACGGTGTAGTCCTCGTAGCGCTGCTCGAGGGCCAGCAGGATCGTCTCGGCCATGCAGGCCTCGCACGCGCCCGGCGGAAACCCGAAATCGAGACCGAAATCGACGGGCCCCGGCACCTCGATGACCCCGCCGTCGATCACGAGTACGTCCCGCCGGCGCTCGTACACCAGGCGCGAAACGTTCCTGGGACGCGCGACGTCGCAGACGACGGCGCCGGGCCGGATGTCCTCCGGCTCGATCAGCACGTCGATCGCGGAGCTGACCGTGATGACGACGTCCGCCGCGCCGACCGCCGCGCGGACGTCGGACGTGATCGAGACGGGCGTCGCGGCGATCTCGCGCAGCCGGCCGGCGAGACGCTCGAGGCGATCACGGGTCCGTGCAACCAACATGAGCTCGCCGACCTGCGGCGCGAGCATCTGGCTGCACGCCCCGCCGATCGAGCCGGTGGCGCCGATGACCGCCACCCGGGCCGCGCGGGCGTCCAGACCCATCCGGGACGCCGCGACCAGCGCACCCTCCACCGCGGTCGCGGCGGTCAGGCTGTTGCCGGTGGTGACACCGGCGGTGAGTGCGCGCGCCACCGACACGCCCCGATCGCCGACGACCTTCGTGAACGCCGCGAGCCCGACGATGCCGGCGCCCAAGCGTTCGGCGATCCGCCCGGCCTGGATCAGCCGAGGATACGTCAGCTCGGGCGGGGTCGCCAAGAGCACGCGGGGCGTCCACGGCAGCGCGATGAACCAACCCTCCGCCCGCGCACCCGTGGCCGATACCACCCCGGTGATGTGCGACGCCTCGAACGGCGGCACCACCTGGAAGATCCGCTCCACGAGGCCGCCCGGTAACAGACGCGTGAGCGGAAACTTCTTGGTGAAGTCCGCGATGTTCTGGGGGTGGATCACCAGTCCAAACCGGCCGATCGAACCGCTCATCGCCGTATCCCGCGTTCAGGACGCCGCGAGGCGCTCCACGCGCGGACGGAATCCCGCGCGGAGCATCCACTGCACGAAGTCGTCCGGGGTCAGATCCTCGCTGCGCCGCCCGGAGAGCGCCACGACGATCCCCTCCAGGACGTTGGTTGCGAACGACCGTCCCTCGATGTCCGGGGCCGCCGTGATCAGCGCGGCCGCCCCGCGATGCCCAAGCGCGGCGCGGTCCTCCGGCGTGATGGTCTGGGTGAAGATCGTCTTGCCGGCCAGATCGTCCGGCATGTACCGGCGAATGAAATGGAAGTCCCCGGCCACGACCTCCGCCCACCGGAAGAGCTGCGGGTACTTCGGCGTCGTCCGTTCCTGCTTCGCCCCGGTCGGGTAGAGCATCTGAAACGGCAGCTTCGTCACCACCGGAAGCATGGCCGCCGCGAGCAGCCGGACGGTGCCGAGGCGGCGCATCGGCACCGGGATGCCGAGGGCGAAATAGAAATCGCCGAACAGCGTCTCGGCTCCCGCTTGCGTAAACGCCTCCGCCATCCCGTACCGGTCGACGCTGCTCACCAACAGCACGCGGCGTCCGGCGAACGAGACGCCGGCCTGCGTCGGCAGATAGTCGAGGATGAGATACTTTTCCCACGAGGTCTTGATCCCGCCACCGTCCACGACCGGCGTGCGGTGCACACCAGCGATCAACCGCGCCGCGTCGCGGATCTGGTATCGGCGGTCGCCGGCGCGGAGGTAGAGATCGATCCCTCCCATCCCGATCGCGTCCACCCGGCCGTCGAGCTCTTCCACGAGCGCCTTGAACCGCGTCATGTCGCCGTTCGTCCCGATGCGCTCGACGACGAACGGCTCCCCGAGGATCTCGATCTCGACGCGCTTGTCGCGCGTGCTACTGCCGAGGCTCACGCTGACGACCCGCTTCATCGCACCGTGTCCTTAGACTCGCTGCCGCGCCTCTCCTCCCCGCTGTTCCGCTCGTAGAGCAGCCGCAGCCCCTCCAGCGCCAACAGCGGGTCGACGTGGTCGACGCAGCGGCACTCGGCGCCGATCAGTTCGGCGAACCCGCCGGTCGCGACCACGGTCGCGCGCGTTCCGAGTTCCTGTTGCATCCGCGCCACAATCCCCTCGATCTGGCCCACGACGCCGTACAGCACGCCGGCCTGCATCGCGGTGACGGTGTTGCGGGCGATCACCTGCGGCGGGCGCACGAGCTCGACCTTGCGGAGCTGCGCGGCGTGCCGCACCAGTGCCTCCACGGAGATCCCGACCCCGGGCGCGATCGCGCCGCCGACGAAGTCGCCCTCGTTCGACACGACCGTAAATACCGTCGCGGTCCCCAACGCCACGATGATGACGGGGCCGCCGAATCTCGCGTACGCGGCGATCGCGTTCGCGATGCGGTCTGCGCCGACCTCGCGGGGGTTCTCGTACAGGATCCGCATCCCCGTGCGAATCCCCGGCCCCACCTCAAGGGGCGAGCGGTGGAGGTACTCGCGACACAACTGGCGGAGCGTCTCGGCGAGCGAGGGCACGACGCAGGCGACGACCACGCCCGACACGTCGGCGAACCCGTGCCCGCGGAACTCGAGGAACTGCCGCCACAGCATCGCGTACTCGTCGGCCGTGCGCTCCCGATCGGTCGCCGTGTACCAGTGGGCGATCCGCACGTCGTCACGAAACAATGCGAGCTTGATCAAGGTGTTCCCAACGTCGACGGCGAGAAGCATCGGGGATCCCTCCCGTTCCAGTCTGCCCGGCAGTACCGGACGGTATCGCGCGCGGCCCTGGACACGGCAGGCATCGTCGCCGGTCCGATTCCTCTCGGGATATCGGCCAGAGGTAGCGTACCAGGAGCGAACGTCCCGGACAAGCCCCTTCCCCCCGTGGAAGCGGCGCCTACCCCGCGAGCCCGGGCACCCCGCCGAGCGTCACCGCGGCGCGGACCGACCGCAGCACCGCCGCGGCGACCACATCTGCGACGGCCGCCTCAAGCACGAGGAGATCCACCTCGCGGTCTCCGGCGCCCATGACGAAGAACGTGTCTCCGTCCACCATCGTGTGCGACGGGCGCACGACCCGCGCGAGGCCTGTGTGCGCGGCGATCGCGAGCCTGGCCGCCTGCGCCTTCGTCAGCGCGGCGTCCGTAGCGACCACACCGATCGTGGTGTGCTCCAGCGCGTCGCCGCCCCGCCGCCCGCCTCGGTCGGGATCCTCGCCCGCCCGCAGGCGTGCCGCGGTGTCCACGAAGCGCCCCGTCGCCGGATCGCGCGCACCGGCCACAATCGTCCCGGTGCGATCGTCCACGACGTCGCCGAACGCGTTCGTCGCCACGAGCGCGCCCACCACGATGCCGCCCCCGGCGCGCACGCTCCAGGTCCCGATCCCGGACTTCATGGCGCCCGCCGCCCCAAGCAATTTGCCGACCGACGCGCCCGTCCCCGCACCGATGCACCCTTCTTCAACGACCCCGCCGTGTGCGGCGCGGCACGCATCCTCGCCCATGTTCACATCGGGACGGACGTTTGGGCTCCCGAGCCCGAGATCGAAGAGCACGGCGGCCGGCACGATGGGGACGCGGGCGACAGGCGTCTCGTACCCGACGCCGCGGCGTTCCAGGTATCGCATCACCCCGTCGGCGGCGGCCAGTCCGAACGCGCTGCCGCCCGAGAGCAGTGCCGCGTGCATCCGATCGACGCGGTTCTCCGAACGGAGCAGATCGGTCTCGCGGGTCCCGGGCGCGCCCCCGAGCGCCGCGCCGCCGCACACGGCGCCGCCCTCGCACAGCACCACGGTGCACCCCGTGAGGTGGACAAGGTCCGTGGCGTGCCCCACGGCGATCCCGGCGACGTCTGTGATCCCGCGACGCGGTGCGCCGCGCTCACCCGCGGTCACAACGCCAACCGGCCGGTTCGGGTCGCGGCGACGCGCGCCAGCGACGGCGCGACGATCGCAGCCGCCACCGTCTTCAACGCGTCGCCGGGGAGAAACGGGAGCACCCCGACAAAGAACGCCCGATGCGCGCTCATCCCCGTCGTCGCAGCGAGCCAGGGAACGCCGGGCACGTAGATCACCGCGGCGGCGGCCGCCGCCGCCCAGGCCGCGCGCCGTGACCCGATCGGGAGCGGGCCTCTCAGCGCCCCCGCGACCGCGGCCGCC
Source organism: bacterium (assembly GCA_035295165.1). NCBI lineage: Bacteria > bacterium. Next base: position 6,601 of record DATGJN010000007.1, on the reverse strand, counting down.
AGCACGAATCCCACGAGATATCCGCCCGTCGGCCCTGCGAGCACTGCACCCCCTCCGCGCAGCCCTGCGAAGACGGGCAGGCCCGCCACGCCGGCGAGCGCGTAGGCGACCTGGCTCATCGCGCCGAGTCGCGCCCCGAGCGTCAAGCCCGCGAGCACCGCGAAGAAGTTGCTGAGCACGACCGGGACCGGCGAGAACGGCAGCGGCGTTTCGACCTGCGCGCCCACGGCCGTCAGTGCCGCAAACACCCCCCCGAGAACGACGTCGCGCGTGGACCACGCGCCGCCGCGCGCTTCCCCTCCCGTCGTGTGATCCGGCCTCATCCGCGCCCCCTCACGGTGACCTCGCCCGCCACGACCCGCTCGACGCGGCCGTCGGGCAGTCGCACCAGCAGGGCCCCATCCGCGTCGACGTCGGTCGCCAGCCCCTCGAATTCGCGCGTGGCGCCGTGCACTCGCACCACTCGGCCGATCGTCTCCGAAAGCTCCCGCCACGCCGTCAGCACCGGGCCCGCCCCCTCGTCTTGCAGCGCGTCGTACGCCTTCTCGATCTCGCACAGCAGCGTCCGGACGAGACCCACGCGGTCGACCGGGCCTCCGGAGCATTCGGCCAGCGACGTGACCGGGTAGCCCGTCTCCTTGGGCAGGAGGACCCGCGGCACATTCGCGTTGATCCCGACACCGAGGACGACCCACGCCGCGCCAGACCCGGTCTCGGAGAGAATCCCCACCACCTTGGCGCCCCGCACCAACACGTCATTGGGCCACTTGACCCGCGCCGCGAGCCCCGTGCTCTCGCCAATGGCGCGCGCCGCCGCAACCGCCGTCGCTAGCCCGACGAGCGGCACCTGGGACACCGCGAGTCCCGGCCTCAGGATCACGGACAGCCACACCCCGCCGCGCGGCGAGGCCCAGGCGCGTCCGAGCCTGCCCCGCCCCGCCGTCTGCTCTTCGGCGACGATCACGACGCCCTCCGGCTCGCCGAGGTCGGCCAGGCGCATTGCGACGTCGTTCGTGGACGGGAGGGTCCGGTACCAGCGCAGGCGCCGGCCGATTCTGCGGGTGTCGAGAGCCCCGGCGAGCCGCTCGGAGGTGTACTCGTCCATCGTGTTGTGCCGCCGAACGGCGGGGACGCTCAGGTCCGCTGTGCGGCGCCCTCTCGCGGCGCCGCCTCCACCGGCGTGATCGCGGTCCGCTCGGGCAGCGCTTCCAACAGCGTAGCGACCACCCGCCCGTCCGGCAGCGTCAACTGCGGCCGCAGTTCGAGCAGCGGCACGAGCACGAACGCCCGCCGGTGCAGTTCCGGGTGGGGCACGACGAGATCGCGCAGGCGGATCGTTGCGTCGCCGTAGAGGAGCACGTCCACATCGATGTTCCGGGGGCCCCACCGCTCGCCCCGGACACGTCCGAGCGCACGCTCCACGGCTCGGCATCGCGCCAGCAGGTCGCGCGGCGCGAGTGCGGTCTCCACCTCGACGACCTGGTTGAGGAACGGCCCTTGGTCGGTCTTTCCCCACGGGGGTGTCTCGTAGACGCGCGAACGCCGAACGACGCGGACGCCGCCCGCGTTCAGACCCTCGACCGCGGACGCCAACCAGTACGCGCGGTCCCCGACGTTGGAGCCGAGACCGAGGAAGGCCCGCACGAGCGGGCGTTCGCGTTCATGCACGCGCCCCCACGCCTCGACGCCTTCGCGGGCGACCAGCGCGCCGATCACGAGCGCGGCGGCGGGGTCCGCCCACCGCACCCCCCACCGCTGCGCCACGAGCCCGCCGAGCAACACCAGCGCCATCGCGCCGCATGCGAGGTTGCTCACGCCGTCCTCGCGCAATGCGCCGCTGCCGATCTCGGTCGCCGCCCGCGCCTTTACCGCCCAGAGCGCCGGCATGGCAACCGCGGCTGCGATCGCCACCACCACCCCCCACAGGCTCGCCCTGGGCGTCGCCCCCAGGAGGAGCGCCCGGCCGGCGCCGATCAGGATGTACAGTGCGAGCGCGCCGAGACTCAGCGCGACGAACCGAGCGGCCCGGTGCTCTGCGTCCTCCACCAGCTCCGCGGCGCCGTCCACGCGACCCGCCATCTCCTCGACCCACAACCGCCACAACACGACCGACGCCGAGCACAACTCGATCAGACTGTCCAACCCGAACGCCATGAGCGACAGCGAGCCGGCCGCAGCGCCCGCGGCCACCGCGACACCGCCCTCGGCGAGCATCCAGAAGATCGACCCCACCTCGAGCCAAACCGCTCGACGCACCCAGGCGCGTCGAGCCGCGTCGATCATGCCCGTCGACGCTCGATCTCGACGGCGGCGTAGGCGAGCGGGCCGCCGAGCCGCACGTGCGGCTTCCGGACGCGCACGGTCACGCCCCGCACCCGCTCGATCTCCAAGATTCGGTGCGCCACGGCCTCCGCGACGGCTTCGAGGAGACGGTAGGGCCCGCCAGCCATCACGTCGCGCACCCGCGCGTAGAGGTCCCGATAGTCGAGCGTGTCGCCCAGATCGTCGGTGTGGCCGGCGCGGTGGAGATCGGTGTCGACCGTGAGGTCCACGATGAAGATCTGGCCCTCCGCCTGCTCTTGTGCGAGGATGCCGTGATGCGCGTAGAACGCCATCTCGGCGAGCACGATGCGTTCACTCACGCGGGCCCCTCCGGCGGTGCCGTCTCGGGCACGCCTCGCACGATCGCGTCGGTCATCCGGGCGACGCGGACCATCGCCCCGACGTCGTGCACGCGCACGATGTCGGCGCCGTGGGCGATCGCGATGGCCACGGTCGCTGCGGTGCCCTCCAGGCGATCATGAACCGGAAGGTTCAACACCTTTCCGATGCTCCCCTTGCGCGATGTCCCGATCAGCAGCGGGCGGCCGAGCGCGCGCAGCTCGCCGAGGCGGCGCAGCAGCTCCATGTTTTGCCGCAGCGTGAGGCCAAACCCGTACCCGGGATCCACGATGAGCCGGAGCTCGTCGATCCCGTGTGCCGCCGCCGCGGCGACGCGTTCCCGGAGAAACCGCGCGGTCTCGGCGGTGACGTCGGCCGCGTCCCGCCGGTCGTCCCAATCCATCAAGACGACGGGGACGCCTGCGCGCGCCGCGAGCGGCGCCATTCCGGGGTCGCCGCGGAGTGCGGTGACGTCGTTGATCATCGACGCCCCCGCGTCCAGCGCCGCGGCTGCGACCGCGGCGGAAAAGGTGTCCACGCTGATGGGCAGGCCAACGGACGCCAGCCGGCGCACCGCGGGAATCGTCAGCCGGAGCTCCTCCTCCACGGCCACCGGCGGCGCGCCCGGACGCGTCGAGCGCCCGCCCACGTCGAGCACGTCCGCGCCCGCCTCGCGCCACGCGTGGCCGCGGGCTTCCGCCGCGCCGGGGTCACCCGCCAGTCCGTCGCCCGCGAACGAGTCGGGGGACATGTTCACGATACCCGCCACGAGCGTCCGGCGACTGAATTCCAGGACCGCGGCGCCGCACCGAATCGGAGGGGGTGGAGCGCTGTGCGTACGCTCAGACGACATGGACGGAATGGGTCCCCGGCGAGCGGGGCGGGGCGGCCGGGCTAATCGTCGCGCGCGTCGGTCACGCGCGAGAAGTGGATGACGGTCACGAGGTCTTCCTGTCCGACCCGCCGAGCGTAGATCTTCGAGAGGAACTCGGTCAGCTCCGCGTGCTCCCGCGTCGCCGGGTTGTCGCGCTCGATCTCGCGGGGGGATACATCGCGGAGGAGCTTGGTCTCCACACGGTCGATCACCGCCGTGAAGATCCGCTGGCGCGTGCCGTAGCGCTGGCCGACGGTCACCCAGACGAGCTGCCCGGCTTGGTACTTGTCACGCTTGTCGCCCAGACGGATCGTTAGGGTCTTGCTCCCGTCACGCAGCGCGTGCGCAAACACCGCGGAGTAGAAGTTCAACGCGAACATGAATCCCTCCATCCCAGGATACCATCGACAGGTCCGGATGCCGACACGCTGCTTCGTGTCGGCGCCGGACCTTCCCTCCCGCGCCGCGGACGGCGCGGGAACCTTCGGCTCCCCCGCCGCGTTTACGATGCGGCGCACAGCCACCACCCGCAGCCGGCCAATGCAGGCGGCGGGTTCAGACGCTCGACCGGGAGGACACGAATGCGATCATTCGCGAGGACGACCACCGTGCTCGGAATCGTGGGGGTAGTGGCCCTCTTGGCCGCGACGCCCCCGGTGTCTCAGGCCCAGGGGGCGCCCGTGATGGGCGGCGGCGGAGCCCGCGTCATCGTCGTCACCGGCGAGGGCTCGGTCGACGCGACGCCGGATCAGGCGACCGTCACGGTGGGCGTGCAGACGGTCCGCCGAACGGCGCAGGACGCGCAGAACGCCAACAACGCTGCGATGACCCAGGTGATCCACCAGGTCACGGCGCTCGGCATTCCGAAGGACCGGATACGGACGAGCGGCGTGGAACTGGCGCCCCAGCGGGCGCCCGGACCCGGCACCGGCCCGATCACCGGCTACGCGGCGACGAACCGGGTGACGGTCACCGTGGACGACCTCGGCCTGACGGGTCGTGTCATCGACGCCGCGGTCGGCGCGGGCGCCAACGAGGTCGAGGGTCTATCGTTCGGTCTGCGCGATGCGTCAAGCGAGCGGACGCGTGCGCTTCAGTTGGCCGTGCAAAACGCGCAGGCCATGGCCACGACGCTGGCCACCGCCGCCGGCGTGGGCCCGATCCACCTGGTCCGGATCGAGCAGGTCGGACAGACCGTCGCGCCGCGGTTTGCCGCGGCCGAGGTGTCTACACCCGTGCTGCCCGGCACCGTGTCGGTTGCGGCGAGCGTGCGGGCCGTGTACGCGTTCTGACGGCTACTGCAACCCCGGGGCGAACTGCGTCGTCGGCGCTTTCGCCCCAGGTGTGAGGCTCACGGTCGCGAGCGCGCGGGCACCGTTCACGATGTGCAGCGTGATGGCCTTCATCGGCATCTTGCCCTGGATGAACTGAATCGCGAGGGTGCCCTCGGCGGCTACGTTCTTTCGCTGTTCGTCGCGCGACTGGCCGGACTTGATCAGCACGTCCTGCACGGTCATCTCGAGCGTCCCGGTCTTTTGATCCAGGGACACGGCCTTGACCGTGTTGGGGCCCACGATGTCCTCGACCAGATTCTTCGCCAGCACCGACGGCGGCGGGGGCTGGAACAGCGCCGCCTGCCGCGCTTCGTAGGCGTGGTCCCACAGCGCCACCGCGATCGCGACGACGATCACGATGGCCGCGTACACCGCGGTGTGCTTCCACGGAATCGTTCGTCCCTGGGTCTTGAGCAGCCTGGCGGAACGGCTCAGCGCGTGCCGCTCGGCGTGTGCTCCCTGGGGCTTCGCCTTCCCGGTGGCGGCGGACGCTCTGCGGATCTTGAGCACGTCGACTCCCCCTCTACCCGCCCCGCGCGGGGTTGTAACCAGCCCCCATGATAGCACAGCCGGCGTGCCTGACGGCGCTCAACGGGCGCGCACGGCGATCCCGCCGCTTGGGACGAGCGTGCCGCGATAGAGAAACGCGATCTGGCGGAACGTCGCGTGCTGGTCGAACTCCGTGAGCGCCGATACCGCGTCCACCGGCACGATCACGCGGAACCACCGCAGCGCCGCGCTGCCCGCCGTGTGCAGCACGCAGATGTTGCTCACCGTGCCGACGACGATGAGCGTGTCGATCCGGCGCCGGTGGAGCTCATGCTCCAGCGGGGTCCCATAGAACCCGTCGTAGCGCACCTTCCGGACGACGAGCTCGCCCGCCCTGGGCGCGAGCGCCGGGACGATCTCCGCGCCCCAGGTGCCTGCCTCGGCGTGCGGGCCCCACAGCGCCGCCTCCGGATCGTCCGGCTCGTGCCAATCCTGCGTGTAGATCACGGACATCTCGTGGGCGCGTGCGGTGGCCAGCAGCCCCGCGATCACGGGGACGGTGTTCTGGGCGCCCGGCACGTAGAGGCGCCCCTGGGGATCGACAAAATCGTTCTGCATGTCGACGATCAGCAACGCCGTGGTCGCAGCGGCCACCTCGACGCGCGGCTCGATCGTGTACTCGGGAATTTGGATCATCGCGCTCCCCCTCTCCGGCCCGAGCCTTCGCACCACCGCAGCGAATTCGTGGGGCCCGAGCGTGCTCGCGAGGGACATCCCGGATGCGGTTCATTGTTCGGCGGGGGAGGAGCATATGCTCCTCCCCCGCCGCCTTCCGAAACTGCCGCTCAAGAATGTCTGATCCGTACCCTCAACCGGTCGTCTTCGGCGCGAGCGCCGGCGGGACCGGCGCCTCCGGCCGAGGGAATGAGGTGACCTCTTGGGTCACCGCGGGCGTCGGCGTCACCGACGTCGGCAGATCGGGCGGCAGGGGCTGACCTGCGATGAGCGCATCGAGCTCGTCGCTCTCGAGCGACTCCCGCTCCAGCAGTGCCTTGGCGATCCGCTCCAGCAGGACCTTGTGTTCGGTCAGGACCTGCCGCGCCCGGCTGTAGCACTCGTCGATGATGCGGCGGACCTCCTTGTCGATCTCGTAGGCGATCTCGTCCGAGTAGTTCCGGCTCTCCACGAGGTCCCGCCCCAGGAACACCGGCCCGTGCTTCGTCCCCAGCGTCAGCGGCCCGAG
>DATGJN010000006.1 GCA_035295165.1 bacterium | reverse complement strand
GCCCGATCATCCCTGGAGGCAATACGCTCAGATCGCTCGCCGCAAAGAGCTCAGCGCCCAGGGGGTGACATTTTCGCTGAACCGTTAGCATGACAGGATTGCTGAACTACGACATCAGCGTCGCGCTCCAAGGCGGCGACGCGCAGAACACCGCATGCGCTCGATGTGCGCTGCGGTGCCGCCGCGGAGAAACGGCGCGAGGAGCGCCTGCGGCGAGCGGCGGTGTGGAGGGAACGGATGCGCGATTGTTGAACAACAAGCGTCACGTTGTGCGGAGCAGCCGCGATGAGGTGCGCACGTGGTTGTAAACGATTGCAGATCCGCAATGATCCGCCGCCGTTCCCAGCCGTGCGGGGGAGCGACATGGCGGGGCGAAATCGTGACGTGCGATGGTGTGACGCCCGCCACTCCGGTGACGTCGGAGGCCATCGCGTGATCCGCGCCGGCGTCGGGAGCCGGATGCCGCGGGTGGACGCCGCGGCGCTCGCCGCGGGGCAGACGCGGTTTACGACAGACGTGGTCCTCCCCGGCATGCTTCACTGCCGGCTCGTGTTCAGCACGCACGCGCACGCCCGCATCACGCGGGTGAACACGGCGGCGGCCCGGGCCCTGCCCGGTGTCGTGGCCGTGCTGACGGCGTCGGACCTGCCCGGCCCCGTGTTCACCGGCGTGAGCATCAGCGACCGACCCGTGTTCGCCGGGGACACCGTGCGCAGCGTCGCGGATGTGGTCGCCGCCGTCGCGGCCGAGGACGAGGAGACGGCGGAGCGCGCGGCTGCGCTGATCGACGTCGCGTACGAGGCGCTGCCGGCGGTGTACACGCCGGAGGACGCGCTCTTGGGCGGGGCGCCGCGGATTCACGAGCGCCGCGCCGAGTACAAGGTCGCGCCGTTCATGCGGCCCTATGTCGTCTACGATCAGGGCAACGTGTTCACGCAGTTCCGGGTGCGGCGGGGCGACGTCGACCGCGGCCGGGCGGCGGCCGACCATGTGGTCCGCGGCCGGTTCCGGACGCAGCGCATGGAGCACTTCTCGATGGAGCCGCACGCAGCCGTCGCGAGCTACGAGCATGGGACCGACCGGCTCACCGTCTGGAGCTCGACGGGCAAGCCGTTCCGGACGCTCTCGCAGCTGACCGCGGTGCTTGGACTCCCCATGAGCCGGGTGCACATTGTGCATCTGCCCGCCGGCGGGGACTTCGGCGGCAAGGGCGAGCTGACGATCGAACCGTACTGCGCGCTGCTCGCGATGCGGACCGGACGCCCTGTGAAGGGCGTCTTCAGCCGCGAGGACGAGTTCGTTGCCTCCACGTGCAAGCTGCCGTTCGACACCGATCTGGCCATCGGCATCGACGCGGACGGCCGGATCACGTTCATGGAAGCCGAGATTCTCACCGATTCCGGGCCGTACAACTCGATGCCGTCGATGCTGTCGATTCACGGTGCGACGCACCTCGAGGGGCCGTACGACGTGCCGAACATCGCGGTACGGGTACGCTGCGTCGCCACCAACAACGTGTTGAGCGGGTCCTTTCGGGGATTCGGGGCGCCGCAGGTAGCGCTTGCGCGGGAGAGTCTGCTCGATCAGGCTGCGGCCGACCGCGGGATCGATCCGATCGAGCTGCGCCTTCGCAACGCCTGGGGGCCGGGGTCGGTCACCTGTACCGGGCAGGTGCTGGATCCGACACGCTACAGCGTGACGGTGCGGGAGACGCTGCGAGCGGCTGCCGAGAAGAGCGCGTGGACAGAGCGCCGCCGCCAGCGCCTGCCGGGCGCGGGCCGGTTCCGCCGCGGCATCGGGGTCGCCACCGCCCATCACGGCATCGGCGGCGGCATCTGGTCCGGTGCCGACACCGCCACCGCGATCATCAAGGCCAATCAGGACGGTTCGCTGACACTCGTTTCTGGGGCGTCTGAGGTGGGGCAGGGCGCCACGACGGCACTGATCCAGATCGTGGCCGAAGAGCTCGACGTGCCCATGTCCCAGATCGGCGTCGCGCTCAAGGACACCGACACCATGCCGTTCGATGGCGGCGCGTCGGCCAGCCGGACGATGTACGTGACCGGCAACGCGACGCGCGCGGCGGCCGTCGCGCTTCGGGACAAACTGCTTGCGATCGCGGCCAGGATGCTTGAAGCTCACCCGGCCGATCTGGAGTGCCGTGCCGGTCGGATCGCCGTGCGCGGCGCGTCCCAGCGCTCCTGCTCGCTCGAGGAGGTCGTCGCGTTCGCGCACCGGTCCGTCGGCGAGCAGCCGATCGGAACGGCGACGTTCGGTGCGCCGGTGGTCCAACTCGACGCGGAAGGGCGCGGGAGCCCGTTCCAGGCGTTCGACTATGCTACCCAGATCGTCGAGGTGGAGGTGGATGTCGAGCTCGGCCACGTGTGCGTGCTCGAGGTGATCAGCGCCCTGGACGTCGGCCGGGCGATCAACCCGCTGATCGTCGAAGGACAGATCGAGGGCGGCGTGGTCATGGGCCTGGGCTATGCGTTGATGGAGGAGATCGTCTGTCAGGATGGCCAGGTGATGAACCCCCACGCGTTCGACTATCGAATTCCGCGCGCCGGCGACGTGCCCGAGCTGACGCACGTCATCCTCGAGAAGGCCGATCCCGTCGGACCGTACGGGGCGAAGGGTGTCGGGGAGATCGGGATGGTGCCGATGCCGGCGGCGATCGCCAACGCGATCTACGACGCCGTCGGCGTGCGCGTGACCGAGCTGCCGATCACGCCCGAGCGGCTGCTGCTGGCGCTGCGCGCGGGAGAAGGGTAGCCGCGTGCCTGGCCGTCGGCCGTCATCGCACATCGATGTCGGGCTCCCCGGGCTTCGGGTCAGGCTCGGTGGGCGGCCCGTCGGGGCGCACGACCCGTTCGCGCCGGAGGCCGTGCGCTAGTGCGCCTCCGTCGCGCGGCGACCCGCCGGCGGGGCGCAGGAGTCCCGGACGTGCAGCGTGGCCGGGAGCACAATGCGCTTCGCGGGGCTGCGGGGACCATCGGCCAGGCGTTCCATCAGCGTCTCCACGGCCGTGGCCCCGAGGAGGTGGAGGTCTCGCGTCACGACGGTGAGGGGCGGGTCGACGAGCGCGGTGACGTCGGTATCGTCGAAGCCGATCACGGACAGCGTCTCGGGCACCCGCACCCGCCGCGCCCGGATCGCCTGCAGCACGCCGATCGTCATCGCGCTGGACGCGGCGAAGATCGCCGTCGGAGGAGCGTCCCCGGCCATGAGCCGCGCGGCGTGCTCCGCGGCATCCTCCTCCCGCGTGCCGGTCTCGACCATGAGCGCCGGATCTGGGCGTACCCCCGCCGCGGCGTAGGCCTCCAGGTAGCCCTGGCGGCGCTCGCGGAGCGGACGGATGCCGAGCGGACCGTGCAGGAGCGCGATGCGTCGGTGGCCGAGCCCGAGCAGGTGCTCCGTCGCGGCGCGGGCGCCGCCGACGTTGTCGGAACAGACTTCATCGAACGCGTAGCCGCGCAGCGTGCTCTCGACGAGCACGACCGGGATATCCAGGCGTTTGCGGTTTGCCAGGTGGTTGATGCGCTCGTCGGCGACATACAGCACGAGCCCGTCAACCCTGAGCTGCAACAACAGGTCGATCGATTCGCGCTCGCGGTCGGCGCTGCGGTCGGAGCTGCCCACCAGCACGTAGTAGCCGCGGGCGTTGGCCACCTCCTGGGCCGCCTTGGCGATCAGGCCGAACTTGGTGTTCGCCGCGTCCCTGATGATCAGCCCGATCGTGTGCGTCGCCCGTGCCCGCAGGCTCCGTGCGATGCGGTTCGGCTCGTACCGAAGAAACTGCAAGGCGGCCTCAACCCGCCGGCGCGTCTGGTCGCTAACGTGCGGGTATCGGGTCAGGACGCGCGATACCGTCGCCGTCGAGACTCGCGCTCGTCGCGCCACGTCTGCAATGGTGATCGGGTCCGCGGGAAGACGCCCGTTCGACGATGCCCGACGGCCGTTGGTCGCCACAACACAATTGTGCGGGGTCGCGGGGAATTCCGTCAAGAGCACCCCCGCCCGGGCGGAGGGCAGGCGTGCTAGCGCCGTTCCGGTTCCACGAGCCCCGGACGTTGGGGGAAGCCTCCGAGGTGTTGCTCGCCCACGGGTCCGAGGCTGCCGTATATGCGGGGGGCACCGAGCTGCTCGTCGCGATGAAACAGGGGGTGCTCCGGTATCGGCATCTCGTCAACATCAAGCGGGTCGGTGCCGACCGGATCACATACAACGCCGGGACGCACCGGGTGGCGATCGGCGCGACGGCGACGCACCGCGCGGTCGAGCGCGACGCCGAGGTCCGGAGTCGGGTGCCGCTGCTCGCGGACGTCGAGGCCCGCGTGGCCAATGTGCGCGTGCGAACGGTCGGCACGATCGGCGGGAACCTCTGTTTTGCGGAACCGCGCTCGGACGTGGCGACGGTCTTACTTCTGCACGACGCGACCGTCGTCCTGACCAGCCGCGCGGGGTCGCGGACCATGCCGCTGGCGTCGTTCCTCGTCGACGGATACACTACCGACCTGCAGCCGGGCGAGTTGCTGGAGACGGTACTGGTGCCCGCGCTGCCCGCGGAGGCGGGGGCGGCGTATCTCAAGGTCGCGTTCTATGAGCGTCCGACCGCCGGTGTTGGGGTCGTGCTGGTCGGAAACCCCGGCGGCGACCGGATCGTAGAAGCCAGGGTTGCCGTCGGGTGCGTCGGGCCGACCCCGATCCGGGTGGCGGAGGCGGAGCGCGCGTTCGGCGGCGCCCCGCTGCGCGGCGGCCGTTTCTCCGCGGCGTGCGCCGCTGCCGCAGCGGCGCTGGCGGGGCGCTGCGCGCCGGTGGATGATCTCTACGGGTCGGCCTCGTACAAACGACATCTCACCGGCGTGCTGATGCGTCGCGCCGCGGAACAGGCGCGAGCCCGTCTGATCGGGAGGGAGCAGGAGCGTGAGTAGGGCGGCCGAACACGGGGAGACGTACGCGCTGGCGTGCACGGTCAACCGTGCGTCGATTCGGGTCGACGTCCCGAACCACCGCACCCTGCTCGATTTTCTGCGGAACGATCTCGGGTTGATCGGCGCCAAGCGCGGCTGCGATGTCCAGGTGTGCGGCGCGTGCACCGTGCTGATCGACGGCCTGCCGGTCAGCGCATGCAGCGTGCTCGCGCTGGAGGCCCACGGGCGGACGGTCGAGACGTGTGAGGGGCTCGCGCAGGGCGGCCGCCTCCACGCGATCCAGCAGGCGTTCGTCGACTGCGGAGCCCTGCAGTGCGGGTTCTGCACGCCGGGGATGGTGATGACGGTCCGGGCGTTGCTCGCCGAGTGCCCGAACCCGTCCGACGCGCAGATCGTCGAATACATCAGCGGGAACCTCTGCCGCTGCACCGGCTACAAGAAGATCGTGGAGGCCATTCACGTCGCGGCCCGCGCGATGGCGGAGGCGGGCGCGGACCGTGCGTAACGCCGGCCTCCCGCCGCCCGGCCCCGCAGACGAGCCCGACCGGTGATCGAGGGACGGCACTTCCAATGAGGTGGCGCACCGATGGCGACGAAGCACAACGGCCCTGCCAGGGCTCAGATGACGGGCGCGGAGGCGCTGATCAAGGCCGTGGAGGCCGAGGGCGTCCGGCACGTGTTCGGCAATCCGGGGACGATCGAGATCGACATCCTCGACGCGATCGGGCAGACCCCGTCCCTCACCTATGTGCTCGGCCTGCATGAAGAGGCGGCGATGGCCATGGCCGATGGCTACGCCCGCGCGACCGGCCGGCCGTCGTTCGCGAACCTCCACGCGATGGTCGGCACGGCGAACGGTATGGGGGCGCTGCTCACCGCCGCGAAGGATCGGACCCCGATCGTCGTGTCCGCGGGATGCCACGACACGCGCCACTTGTTTCGCGACGCCCAGGGCGAGGCGCTCGACCTCATCGGGACCGTCCGCCAGTTCACGAAGCACAGCCTTGTGGTCCCGAATCCCTCGCGGATCGCGGAAGAGACCGCGCGCGCGTTCAAGATCGCGGGGGCACTGCCGACCGGGCCGACGTACATGGCGATTCCCAAGGATTTCCTGCGCGCGCCCGTGGAGGTGGAGGTGCCCGATCCCGCGGGGTTCCAAGTGGCCCGTCGGATCCCGGCGGACCCCGGCGAGATCGACCGGGCGGCAGACCTGCTGCTGCGCGCGGAGCACCCCGTGCTCGTGGCGGGGGGCCAGGTCGTCGCGCACGGCGCCGCCGACCTGCTCGCGGAACTGGCGGAACTCCTCGCGCTGCCCGTGTTCGCGGAGCCGTTCGGCACGTATCTCAGCGTGGCCTCGACGCACCCCTGCTACCTCGGCCTGTACGCGCCGGGACATCCGATGGTTGCGGAGGCCTCGCTCGTGATCGGGGTCGGCAGCCGCATGTTCATCGAGCCGGACTATCCCCGGGTCCCGATGGTGCCGCGAGGCGCCGACGTCGTGCACATCCACGAGGACCCGTGGGAGGTGGCCCGCGTGTATCCAACGGCGGTGCCGATCGTTGCGGACAGCCTGAGCGCGCTCCGGGCGCTGCTGGAGGCGGTGCGCGCGCGCATGACCACCGGTCACGCCCGCGGGATCGCGTCGCGCCGCGGGGTGGTCGCCCGCGCCGCGATGGCCCTGCGGCAGGCGCGCGACGCGGAACTGGGGCAGGCGCGCGACGCCGTGCCGATCAAGCCGTGGCGTCTCGTGGCGGAGCTGTCGCAGGTGTGCGACGACAACGCCCTCATCGTGAACCAAGCCGTCACGATGGGCAACTACATCCTGCGCGGATACGAGTTCCGGCGGCCGGGCACGTTTGCCATGAACTCCAGCACCTACATGGGGTGGGGGATCGGGGCAGCGATCGGCTGGAAGCTCGGGGACCCCTCGCGCACCGTCGTGAGCTGTGTCGGCGACGGCGTGGTCGTCTACGGGGCCCAGGGGTTGTGGTCGGCGGCCCGCTATCGGATCCCCGTCGTCTTCGTGGTGTTCAACAACGGCACGTACATGGCGATCAAGTCGGCGCTGCACGACCACACGCGGCATGCCGCGAAGACCGGCACGTACGTCGGCACCGACATCGGCGATCCTGCGGTCGATCTCGTCGGGCTGGCGCAGAGCATGGGGGTCGAGGCCGTCGAGGTCGCCCGGCCGGCGGAGATCCGGCCCGCTCTGGAGCGCGCGCTCGGCGCCGGCCGTCCGATCCTGCTGAACGTCATCATCGATCCGAGCGAGATGGGGGCCCATCGTCCGAAGGCCCAGACCGCAGTCGGTCGAAACTGAGCACAGGGGGAGGAGTCATGGGCGAGATGAAGCGCGTGGACAGGCTCGTGGAACAGTACTACCTTGGCGGGATGACGCGGCGCGAGTTCGTGCGCCGGGCCCTGACGATGGGGATGTCGGCGGCGGCGGTGTCGGGCGCCGTGGTGGACCTGCTGGCCGGCGCGGGGCAGGCGGTGCCGATCAAGGGCACCGGCGAGGTCGTCGTCTGCACGTGGGGCGGATCGTACGCCAACGCCCAGAAGACCGCGTTCTTCGACCCGTTCGAGCAGGAGACCGGCATCAAGGTCCGCATCGTCGGCGTGCCGGACGTGGCCAAGATCCAAGCGATGGTGCAGACCGGCAACGTGGAGTGGGATCTCGTGGATTCCGAAGGGGAGATGATGATCGAGCTCGGCCGGAAGGGCATGCTCGAGCGCGCCGACTACTCGATCATTAACAAGGCGGATCTGATCGCTGGGACATCCAGCGAGTGGGGGATCGGGTCCGTGGCGTATGCGTACGTGCTGGCCTGGAACACGACCAAGTTCCCCGCCGGGAAGGCCCCCGCGACGTGGGCGGACTTCTTCAACGACAGCCGCTTCCCCGGGCACCGGGCGATGTACAATCAGCCGATTCCGGTGCTCGAGTTCGCGCTGCTGGCGGACGGCGTGCCGCGGGACAAGCTGTACCCACTGGACGTGGACCGAGCCTATAAGTTCCTGCAGCCGCGCAAAGCGGAGATCAACGTGTGGTACAAGGACACGAATCAGATCACGACGCTCATGCGGGGTGGAGACGTCGACCTCATCGAGGCGACGAGCGGCCGCGTGCTCGAGCTCCAGCGGAGCAGCAGCCCCGCCGCGTTCACGTGGAACCAGGCCGCGTGGATGCAGTCGTACTGGATCACGCCGAAGGGCGCCAAGAACAAGGTGAACGCCATGAAGCTGATGGCGTACTATGCGCGGCCCGCAAACGAGGCCAAGTTCGTAGACGTGTTCCCGTACGGGGTCCCGAACGCGAAGGCGTACGGCCTGATGCCGCCGGCGACCGCGGCGATGCTCCCGACGAACCCCGCCAACGTCGGCAAGGAGATCCAGGTCAATGCCACGTGGTGGGCGGACAACGGGGACGCGATGACGAAGCGCTGGTTGGCGTTCGTCAACGGGTAGGGGTCTGTCATGCCGGGCCGTGGAGGGCGGGGGAACGCATGATGCGGTCGCCGGTCCTCCGCGGTCTGCTACCGACGCTGCCGTTGCTTGCGTTTCTGCTCGTGTTCTTCCTGTACCCCGTGGGGCAGATGCTGTCGTTCAGCATCTCGCCCGAGGGAGGCGGGCTCGCGCACTACCGCGAGCTGTTGACCACCCCGCTGTACCGGCGCGTCATGTGGGAGACGCTCCAGATCAGCGTGGTGGTGACGCTGCTGTGCCTCGCGCTCGGGTATCCGGTCGCGTACACGCTGACGATGGCGCCGCCGCGCGTGGCGAATCTGTTGTTGATCCTGGTCGTCACCCCGTTTTGGATCAGCATCCTGGCGAGGAGTTTTACGTGGATGATCCTCCTGCAGCGGGACGGGGTCGTCAACCAGGTCCTGCTGGGGCTCCACCTGGTCCGGGCGCCGGTGTCGCTGATCTACAATCAGATCGGCGTGTACATCGGTATGGTGCACGTGCTGTTGCCGTTCATGATCCTGTCCCTGTACGGGGTCATGCGCGGCATCGACACCTCCCTGCTGCGGGCGGCGAGCAACCTCGGGGCGACGGAGTGGCAGGCGTTCCGGCGCGTGTTCTTCCCGCTCAGCCTCCCCGGGGTCGCCGCCGGCTGCCTGATGCTGTTCGTCGTGGGGCTCGGATTCTTCATCACCCCCGCGCTGCTTGGGGGCGGCAAGGTGACGACCGTGTCGATGCTCATCGAAGCCTACATCAATCAGGCGCTCGATTGGGGGCTGGCCGCCGCGCTGTCGCTCGTGCTGCTTGTCGCCACCGTGCTGGTCATCGCCCTGTACAGCCGCGCGATGAACCTGGACCGTCTCTTCGGCGGGGGAACGTAGGCCATGTGGCGCGCGGGCGTGACGGTCGTGTGCGGCCTGACCTTGGCGTTCATCGTGGCGCCGATGGCGGCGCTCGTGCCGATGTCGTTCAGCAACACGTCGTGGCTCACGCTCCCGCCCCACGGGCTGTCGCTCCGGTGGTACGCGGACTTCCTGTCCAACCGTGACTGGATGGGATCGGCGTGGACGAGCGTCCGCGTGGCGTTCCTGGCGACCACGCTGGCGTGTGCGCTCGGCACGCCGGCGGGGATGGCGCTCGCCAGAGCGCGATTCCCCGGGAAGGATCTCCTGTACGCGGTCACGCTCGCGCCGATGGTCGTGCCGGTGATGATCCTGGCGATCTCGTTCTACTTCGTCTACGCGCGGGCGCATCTCGTTGGCACGATCACCGCGCTGGCGCTGTCGCACGCCGTGCTCGGCGTGCCCTACGTGGTCATCAACGTGGTCGCGGTGATGCGGGCGTTCGACCCCCAGATGGAGCGGGCCGCCCGCAGTTTGGGCGCCACCGGGTGGCAGACGTTTTGGCGGGTGACCGTGCACCTGATCCGGGCGGGGATCATCGCCGGGGCGCTGTTCGCGCTGATCACGTCCCTGGATGAGGTCGTCATCGCGATCTTTCTGAGCGGCCGCGACGTGGTGACGCTGCCGAAGATGATGTGGGACGCGGTCTCCCAAGACGAGATCAACCCCACGGTGACGGCGGTCGCGTCGATCCAGATGGTCGTCGTCGTGCTGGCGCTGGGGGCGCTGGAGTTCTTCCGCAGCCGTCGCGGTCACCCCCGCCCCCGGCCGGCGGGGGCGGGTGCGGGGGGCGGGGCCGCTCCCGGCGCCTGGTCGTCGGCGGAGTTCCGGGGCGCCGCGCTCCGGCTGTGCGAGGTGACGAAGCTGTTCGGTTCCGTGACCGCCGTCGCAGGGGTATCGCTCGAGGTCGAGGCGGGCGAGTTCATGACGCTGCTCGGCCCCAGCGGATCCGGGAAAACCACGATCCTGAACATGGTCGCCGGGTTCGAGCGGCCGACGAGCGGAGAGGTCGTGCTTGGCGATCGGCCCATCACTCGGCTCTCGCCCGACAAGCGCGACATCGGCATGGTGTTCCAGAACTATGCGCTGTTCCCGCACATGACGGTGTTCGACAACATCGCATTCCCCCTCAGGATCCGCCGGATGCCGGCGGGCGAGATCGCCAGCCGTGTCGAGGCCGCGCTCGCGATGGTGCGTCTGGAAGGCTACGGGGCACGGCATCCCCGCCAGTTGAGCGGCGGGCAGCAGCAGCGCGTCGCACTCGCGCGGGCGCTCGTGTTCCACCCGCGCTTGCTGCTCATGGACGAGCCGCTTGCGGCGCTCGACAAACGGCTGCGCGAGAGCATGCAGATCGAACTCCGGCGCCTTCACGAGCGGCTCGGTATTACCGTGGTCTTTGTCACCCATGACCAGTCGGAAGCGATGACGATGTCCGACCGGATCGCGGTCGTGAACCACGGGCGCATCGAGCAGGTCGGCACACCGGCGGAGCTGTATGAGCGCCCGGCGTCCGCGTTCGTGGGCAGCTTCATCGGCGAGTCGAATCTGCTCGACTGCCGCGTCCTGGCGCAGATAGGGGCGTCCGCGACGGTCGAGACCGCCGGCGGGAGCACTTTCACGATCGTCGCAAACGGGGCGCGCCCGGGTACGGCCCTCCGGGTTTCGATCCGACCGGAAGCGGTGGGGCTGGCCGCGGCCGGCGCGGCGGGGCCGGGGACGGTGCCGGCCGTGGTCGAGGACGCGATCTACCTCGGGGACGCGACCAAGTACGTCGTGCGCCTGAACCCCGACGAGGTGCTGATCGCGCGGGTGGCCAACCGGCGCGGGGCGCCGCGCATCGACGTCGGCGCCTCCGTGCGCGTCGCGTGGGAACCGCAGGACGTTCAGGTGCTGCCGGTGGACTCGGCGGAGAGGTGACGGGATGGATCTCGGATTGCGCGATCGCGTGGTGGTGGTGACGGGGGCGACGGGCGGAATCGGCGGCCAGATCGCGCGCCGGTTCCTGGCGGAGGGGAGCCGCGTGGCGCTGGTGGATCGCGCCGCGCCCGCGGGCGTGCCGGCGGAGGGCGGGCGGACGATCTCGGTCACCTGTGACGTGGGTCGCGCGGACGATGTCGCGCGCATGACCGCGAAGGTCCTCGACGCGTTTGGGCGGATCGACGCGCTGGTCAACGGGGCCGGCGTGCTGACCTGGAAACCGCTGCTCGAGCTCGACGAGCGCGAGTGGGACCGGATGATGGACGTCAACCTGAAGGGAACGTTCCTGTGCTGCAAGGCCGTTGCGCCGGGCATGGTCGCGCGCCGCTTTGGAAAGATCGTGAACATCGCCTCCGGCCTGGGGCACACCCCATCGGTCGAAGTGGGGCACTACGCGGCGTCGAAGGCCGGCGTGATCGCCCTGACCAAGACCCTCGCGCTGGAGCTCGCGCCTCATCGGATCAACGTCAACGGCGTCGCGCCCGGGATCGTGGACACCCCGCTCATTGCCCCGCGGCGCACCCGCGACGAACTGGTGCAGGTGGGCGCCCACATCCCCCTGGGGCGGGTCGGTCAGCCCGACGACATCGCCAAGGTCGTCGTGCTGCTCGCATCCTCCGCGACGGAGTACATGACGGGGCAAACCCTGTTCATCAACGGCGGAGCGTTGATGCCGTGAGCGGCCGCGCAGATGGCGTAGCGGCCGGCGGGGCGGCCGCCGCCCCTCGGCAGCCGAACCGAGAGGCCGTAGAGCGCCTGCTGGCCGGACACCCGTTTCTCGTGGATGTGCGTCCGGCGATCGAGGTGGTGCCGGGGATGCGCGCCGACCTCGTGCTGCACGCCGGCCCGCCGCTGGCATGGGACGAAATGGTCCCGCCGATGCGCGCCGCGGTGCAGGGCGCGCTCGTGCATGCGGGCCTGTGCCGGACGATCGAGGACGCGGGGCGTCTAGCGGCGGGGGGCGGCGTACGCTTCGCGTCCGCCCACGACCACGGCGTGGTGGGGCCGATGGCCGGCATCGTCGTCTCCACGATGCCCGTGTTCGTGGTGCGCAACGAGACGTACGGCAACCTGGCGTTCGCCACCATCAACGAGGGGCTCGGTCGGGTGCTCCGGTTCGGGGCGAACGACGTCGACGTCTTGACCAGGCTCGCGTGGATTCGCGATGTGCTGGCCCCCGCGCTGCGCGGCGCGCTTCGGCGGAGCGGACCGATCGACCTTCGCCAGCTGATCGTCGAGGCGTTGCACCGCGGCGACGAGTGCCACAACCGGAACAAGGCGGCGACGGCGCTCTTCCTCAAGGTGGTCGCACCGCACCTCGCGCGAGCGGTCGCCGGCGGCGTCGCCGCCGACTGTTTCGAGTTCATCGGGGGGAACGATCACTTCTTCCTCAACCTGTCCATCGCCCACAGCAAGGCGCTGACGGACGCCGTGCCGTCGATCCCGGGGAGCGGGTTCGTCACCGCGATGGCCGGAAACGGGGTCCGGTTCGGGCTGCGGGTGGCCGGCCTTGGGCGCGCATGGGTGACGGCGCCGCCGGATCCGCCTGTCGGGCGATGGTTCGAGGGGTTTACTGAGGCGGACGGCGTACCGTTGATGGGCGATTCGTACGTGTCCGAGGTCGTTGGCATCGGCGCGTTCGCGATGGCGGCCGCGCCCGCGATCGCCGGGTTCATCGGCGGGAAGGCGTCCGAGATGATCGCCCACGCGTCGCGGATGTACGCGATCACGGAGGTGGAGCACCCGCTGTTCACCGTGCCGGGGCTCGATTTTCGCGGTACCCCGTGCGGCATCGACGTGGCGCGAGTGGTGGCGACCGGGATCGCGCCGATTCTCAACACCGGGGTCGCGGGCCGCAGACCCGGAATCGGACAGATCGGCGCGGGCATCGCCACGGCGCCGCTCGCGTGTTTCCGGGAGGCGCAGGCGCTGCTCGGCAACCGGGCGGAGGCGTCCGTCGACGGACCATGATGCACCAGGAACTCCGCTGCGACGCATCGTATGCACACGTTTACAATCCCGTGACACCGCGGTCGCGCCGATAACGTGTGCGTGCCAGGGGCAAGAGGCTCCGGCGCAGGCGCTCGGCGCAGCGACCCACCATGATAAGGGGGGTTCAGATGTCAGGCACCCGGATGACTCGACGTCAGCTCGTTCACCGATCGATGGCCTCGTTGGCAGGCGCAGCGCTCGGCTCGGTTGCGCTCCCGGAGCTTGCCTCGGCCGCGCCGACCCGGGGCGGCACGCTCACGATCGCGCGCCCGGTGGATGCGACGTCGCTCGACCTCTTCAAGGATAGCAGCGCGCCGGCGTCGTGGGTGTACGGGTTGATCTACGAGCCCCTGGTCACCCTCGGGACGAACATGACGGTGGGGCCCGGCCTCGCCTCCAGCTGGCGCGTGCTCTCGCCGACGTCGATCCGGTTCTCTCTCCGGAAGGGCGTGAAGTTTCACGACGGGACCGCCTGCGACGCGGCGGCGATCAAGTTCAACTTCGACCGCACCTTCAACCCCAAGGCTCCGGGGATCTGGGCCAGCTTCGCCGGGCCGGTCAAGGCGTTGCAGGTCGTTGACGACTACACGGTCGACGTGGTCGCGACGGAGCCGTTTTCGCCGCTGCTGCTGAACATGAGCATGGTGCACGGCGGGATGGTCAGCCCCGCCGCGGTGCGCAAGTACGGGGACGACTTCGGACGCCACCCCGTCGGCACCGGCCCGTTCAAGTTCGAGGAGTGGCAGCCCCGAGACCACATCACCCTGTCGCGCAACGACGACTACTGGGGGGACAAACCGTCGCTGGACCGGATCGTATTCAAGGTGATCCCCGACGACTCGGCGCGCATGATCGCCCTGCGCACCGGGGAGGCCGACATGGTGCTCAACCCGCTGGTGGACCAGCTCCCCGCGCTGCGCCACGATCCCAACTTTACGGTTGCCGGCGTGACCGGGACCCGGACGGTGTTCCTCTCGCTCACGCTGACCCAGCCGCCGATGGACGACGTGCGGGTGCGACGCGCGATGTTCATGGGAACCGACCGGAAATCGATTCAGGCGAACCTGGTGCAGTCCGCCGGCACGCTCGCCGACAGCGTCATGGCGCCGACGGTCTTCGGCTACGCCCCCATGCACCTTGACACGCGGTATCCGTACGATCCGAAGGCGGCGCGGGCGATGCTGACGTCCGCGGGGTACACGCAGGGCGCCGGCGGCATGATGGAGCGAAACGGCGCTCCGCTGGCGCTGTCGATGATCAGCTCCCGCGGGCGGTACCCGAAGGACGCCGAGATCGCGCAGGCGTTCCAGGCCCAGATGCGCGAGATCGGCATCCGGGTGGACCTGCAGCTTCCGGAGTATCCGGTCGTGATCAACGCGCTCAGAACCCCGACGTTGAACGTCCACGTCCTGTTCTCCGCATGGGGCAACCTGACCGGAGACGCGGATTTCACGGTGGTGACGGTGTTCCGGTCCGACCAGATCCCGCCAGCGGGGTGGAACACGTTCCGCTACATCAACCCCGCGTTTGACAAAGTGGCGAACGCGGCGCGGGTGAACCTCAATCCGACGGAGCGGAAGCAGCTGTACGCGCAGGCGCAGGGCATGTTGGCGCGCGACATCCCATTTGTGCCGTTCTACAACATGGACAACATCGCGGTGATGCGGTCGAACGTCAAAGGGTTCGTGCCCCATCCCGTCGAGTACGATCTCAGGGTCGCGCCCGTCTGGATCCAAAAGTAGCGGGCGGGGTCACGTGGAGGCACCACCGGGGCGCGCCGTTCGGCGAGGGAGGTCGGCGGCGTGACGCGGTTTCTCGTGCGGCGGCTGCTGGCGGCGGTGCCGATCCTGTTTGGCGTCGTCTTCCTGATCATGGGGACGATGGACGTCATTCCCGGCGACCCCGCGGCGATGATGCTCGGCCAGGGCGCGACGCAGGATATGGTCACGCGGCTGCGGGCCCAACTCGAGCTCGACCGGCCGCTGCTGGTCCGCTACGTGGAGTATCTGGAGCGCCTCGCGCACGGCAACCTCGGCCGGTCGATCGTGGACGACCGGCCGGTGTCGGAGGAGATCGCGCAGGCCTGGGCCGCGACGCTCGAGTTGGGGGCCGCCGCGCTCCTGCTCACCGTCGTGTTCGGGGGATTGATCGGGATTCTCTCGGCGCACTGGCACCGGTCGTTGTTCGACGGCGCCAGCCGCGTGTTGTCGCTGCTGGGCCTGTCGATGCCCGTATTCTGGACCGGGATCGTGTTCATTCTCATCTTCAGCCTGTGGTTGCGGTGGCTGCCGAGCGGCGGCCGGGGGGCGTGGACGCATCTCGTTCTTCCCGCGGTCACGCTGGCGATCCCGAGCGTGGCCACGATCGCGCGCGTGACCCGGTCGGCGATGCTGGGCGTCCTTCACGAGGACTACGTTCGCACCGCCTACGCGAAAGGCGCCCGCGGGGCCGCGGTCTTGTTCCACCACGCGCTCAGGAACGCATTGATCCCCGTGGTGACGGTGCTGGGGCTCCAGTTCGGGCAGGTGCTCGGCGGCGCGATCCTCACGGAGACGGTGTTTTCGTGGCCGGGCGTCGGGCGGCTCCTGGTGCAGGCGATCTCATCGCGTGACTACATTCTGCTGGAGGGCGGGGTGTTGGTGCTCGCCGCGACGTTCGTCGTCACGAACCTGGCGGTGGACGTCACGTACGCGTACCTCGATCCCCGCATCGCGTACCGATGAGCGCGCCGACGCGCTGGGCGTCCCCGTGTCGGCGCCGCCTGGCCGCGTGAGCGGACCGATGGCGACCCTTCCCGTGGTCGGACGCACCCGCGGCGCGGCGTCGTACCGCTCTCCGGCGGCGGCGATGTGGCGGCGATTCCGTCGGAACCACCTCGCGCTCGGCGGCGGCGCGATCATCGGTGTCCTGGTGGCGGTCGCAGTGTGCGCGCCGTACCTCTCGCCGTACGACCCCGCGCACCAGGTCCTCGCGGACAAACTCATGGGACCGACCGCGCGCCACTGGCTCGGGACCGACGAGTTCGGACGGGACGTCCTGAGCCGGCTGATCTTCGGCAGCCGCGTCGAGCTCGTGGTCGGGTTCGCGTCCGTGCTCATCGGGCTGGTCCTCGGGACCCTGCTCGGTACCCTCGCGGCCTACCGAGGCGGCATCGCGGACGAGCTGACGATGCGGGCGCTCGATGTCCTTCTCGCGTTTCCCTATCTGCTGCTGGCGATTCTCGTGGTCAGCGTGCTCGGCGCCAACCTGCGCAGCACCATTCTCGCCGTCGGGCTGTGGGCGACGCCCGGGTTCGCGCGCGTGATCCGGGGCCTGGTGCTCACGGTTGCCGGTCAGGAGTACGTCGAAGCGTCGCGCGCGATCGGCGCGCGCACGATGCGGATCATCCTCCGGCACGTTCTGCCGAACTGCGTCTCCGTCCTGATCGTCTACGCGGCGCTGTACATGGCGAGCGCGATCCTGCTGGAGGCGGCGCTGTCGTTTCTGGGGCTCGGCGTGCAACCGCCGACCTCCTCGTGGGGGCTGATGATCAGCACGGGCCGCGACTATCTGCTCGAAGCCCCGCACATCGCCACCTTCGCGGGCTTGGCGATCGCGTGCACGGTGCTGGGGTTCAACCTGTTCGCGGATGGGCTCCGCGACGCGCTGGACACGAAGTTGACGCTGTAAGCACGTCGGCCCGCGCCGCGGGTCTGGGCGGGAACAGGCGGCGCCGCGATCGAGCCACCGATGGGCACGGCCGGCGGACCAAGGAGGGACAGAGGATGGATGCAACGCGCGTGGACCCGGTGCGCGCCGGAGACCGGGCGGTCGACCCGGTGACGCTCGAGGTCGTGAACCAGCGCCTCCAGTCGATCGCGGACGAGATGGAGACGAGCCTCTGTCGAAGCGCGTTCTCGAGCATCGTGAAGGAGGCGATGGACGCCTCCTCGGCGCTGTTCGACCGCGACGGGAACACGCTCGCGCAAGCCGCGGCCCTTCCCGGCCATCTGGGCATGATGATTCCGGCCGTCCGGCGCATCTTGCGAGCGTTCCCGGCGGGGGAGATGCGCCCGGGCGACGTTTACGCGTTCAACGACCCGTACGACGGCGGCACGCACCTGCCCGACATCACCGTGGTGGCGCCCGTGTTTTGGGACGGCCGGGTGGTCGCGTTAAGCGTGACGATGGCGCACCATCAGGACGTCGGCGGGTTCGCCCCTGGCAGCACCCCGCCGAACGTCACGGAGATCTTCGCGGAGGGCCTCCGGATCCCGCCGGTGCGCCTCTACGTGGAGGGGCAGCCCAACCGGGACGTCTGGGAGATCCTCCGGCTCAACACCCGCGTGCCGGATACGCTGCTCGGGGACCTCCGCGCCCAACTCGCAGCCGGGAACATCGGGAGGCGGCGTCTCGAGGCGCTGTTCGAGGAGTACCCTGCCTCCACGCTCCTGCGCGCGTTCGACGAGCTTCAAGACTACGCGGAACGCCTCACGCGCATCGCGATCGATGCGATCCCCGACGGCGACTACGTCTTCGAAGATTTCCTCGACCACGACGGGGTGGAGCGCGACCGGCCGCTGCGCATTCGCGCCACGGTCTCGATTCGCGGATCCCGGTTCCACGTGGACTTCACCGGCACCGATGCGCAGGCGAAGGGCCCGATCAACTCGGTGCCCGCCTCGACGATGTCGGCCGTCTACTACGTGGTGCGCGCGCTGGCCGGCTCCCACGTGCCCAACAACCAAGGGTGCTACCGGTGCGTCGAGATCGAGGCTCCCGAGGGGACGCTCGTCAACCCGCTCCCGCCGGCGCCGGTCGGGCTGCGGTCCTACACGATCAAGCGCATCGTCGACGTGTTGTTCGGCGCGCTCGCGCAGGCGCTGCCCGATCAGATCCCCGCGGCCTCGCACGGCCAGATCTCGCTGATGCTCGTCGGCGGCCGCCGCAAGGACACGAACACGCTGTTCGTCGGGTTCATCGGGGTGCCG
Organism: bacterium; assembly: GCA_035295165.1. Taxonomy (NCBI): domain Bacteria; species bacterium. The sequence goes on along the minus strand of DATGJN010000006.1, from coordinate 36,593 downwards.
TTCTCCGGGGGCGGGGGCGCACGCCCGGGGAAGGACGGCATCGACGTGGTGGAGACCGACATCAACAACTGCACGAGCTATCCGCTCGAGGCATGCGAGATGGAGTCGCCGCTCCAGTTCGAGCGGCTGCAATTGTGGACGGACTCCGGAGGGCCGGGCACATACCGCGGCGGGCTCGGATACGTCGCGGTGTGCCGGTGGGTCGGCGGGCCGGTCACGCTTTCGCACCGACGGGACCGGCACAATTTCCAGCCGTGGGGGCTGCGGGGCGGGTACCCGGCGCCGGTGTGCCGGACGGAGGTCGTCCGCCGCGACGGCCGCACGGAGGACCTGCCGTCCAAGATCCTGACCCACCTCGACGAGGGAGACGTGCTGCGGTTCTACACGACGGGCGGCGGCGGGTTCGGGGATCCGCTGGCCCGCGACCCCGACCGGGTCCTCGAGGATGTGCTGGATGGACGTGTGTCGGTTGAGGCGGCGCGTCGGGACTACGGCGTCGCCCTGGACGCGACCGGTACGCGCGTCGACCGCGAGGCGACCGATGCCCTGCGGGCCGAGTCCAGAAGCGCCGGACGTTCCGAGGCATGACCTCAACGCCGGTACAACATGCCCGCGAGCGCGCGGGCGGGGTGGAGGGATCGTGGTGACTGACCGGACGGCTCGTCTGATCGTCGGGATTGACGTCGGCGGCACCTTTACCGACGTCGTCGCCGTCGATCGCGAGCGGCAGGCGTTGTTTGCGTTGAAGGTCCCGTCGCAGCCGAAGCGGCCGGCGGGCGCGTTCTTGGAGGGCCTGCGCAGCATCGTCGCTGAGGCGGGGTGCGCGCCCGCCGACGTCGAGCGGGTGGTGCACGGGACGACGATCGGCACGAACGCGGTGCTCGAGCACAAGGGGGCAACGCTCGGGATCCTGACGACGCGCGGGTTCGAAGACGTCCTCGCGATCGGCCGGATGAAACGCACAGAAATGTACAATCTCAACGCGGATCCCGAGGAACCGCTGTTCCTGGCCGCGCGGCGCCGCATCGTGGGGATCCCCGAGCGCGTGGACGCGCGCGGGAACGTCGTCGAACCCCTCGACGAGGGCGCGGTGCTCGAGGCGGTGCGGCGGCTGCGGGACGGGCACGGCGTCGAGTCGATCGCGGTGTGCTACCTGTTCTCGTTTCTCCACCCCGGCCACGAGCAACGCACGGCCGCGCTCCTCCGGGAGCACTTCCCGGATCTGCCCGTCTCGCTATCCTCGGCGGTCGACCCGAAGTTCCGGGAGTACGAGCGGCTGGTCGTGACCGCGTTCGACGCCTACCTGCGCCCCGCGGTCGCGTCGTACCTGACCGACCTCGGGGAGCAGCTCGGCCGGCACGGCTTCCACTGTCCCTTTCAGATCATGCAGTCCCACGGCGGAATTTCCGCGGCGCGGCTCGCGGTCGCGCGCCCGGTTGGGACGATGCTCTCCGGTCCCGCGGCCGGCGTGGTCGCCGGCGCAGCGGCGGGCCGGGCCGCGGGATTCGGCGACCTCGTGACGCTCGACATGGGCGGGACGAGTTTCGACGTGGCGATGGTGCGGGACGGCCGCATCGAGACCAGTTCGGAGGGACGCATCGACAAGTACCCGCTCCGCGTGCCGATGGTGGACGTGCACACGATCGGGGCGGGCGGCGGGAGCATCGCGTTTCTCGACGCGGCCGGCGGGCTCAAGGTAGGACCCGAGAGCGCAGGCGCGGTGCCGGGACCTGCGTGCTATGGGAAAGGGGGCACCGAGCCGACGGTGACCGACGCGAGCCTCGTACTCGGGTACCTCAATCCCGACACCTATGCCGGCGGCGGGTTCGAGCTCTACCCCGACCGCGCGCACGAGGCGATCGCTCGGCGGATCGCAGGACCGCTCGGCATGGACGTCCCTCAGGCGGCGTCGGGCATCCACGACATCGTCAACACCCAGATGGCCGAGGCGGTCCGGCTGGTGTCGGTGCGGCGCGGGTACGATCTGCGCGGCATCGCGCTCGTCGCGATGGGCGGGGCGGGGCCGATCCACGCGGGGCGGCTGGCGGACCTGCTCGGCGCCAAGGCGGTCGTCGTGCCCTCGCGGCCCGGCGTCGCCTCGGCGTACGGTCTGCTGATGGCCGACATTCGTCACGAGCAGGCCCGTCCGTACCCGAAACCGTTTGCCCGGGCGTCCGCCGCGGAGCTGGCGGCACTGTTCGCGGACATGGATGAGCACTGCGGGGCGGCGATGCGCGTCGAAGGCGTGCCGCCCGGCGGCGTCTCGATTCAGCGGTACGCGGAGATGCGGTACGTCGGCCAGTCGTACGAGTTGAGCGTGTCCCTCCTGGATGGTCCGGTGACGGACGACGCGCTCGCGGAGCTGCGGCGGCGCTTTCACGAGGTCCACGACCGCTACTACGGACACCACAGCGAGCAAAGCGAAGTCGAGTTCGTCGGCGTGCGGGGGGTACACGTGTACACGCTTCCGGCGCCGGCGGTCGCCGCGGTGGAGGCCGCGCGCGTGTCCACCCCACCGTCGGGCACGCGCAGGATGTACTTCGCCGAACGCGGCTATGCCGAGGCGCCGGTTTATGATCGTTTCGCGTTGCCGGTCGGGGGCGTCGTGGCCGGCCCGGCGATCCTGGACCAGCCGGACACGACCACGGTGGTGTACCCCGGGCAGACCGCCCGCGTGCACGCGGGCGGCAGCATCGTGATCACGCGCGAGGCGCGACCCGACCCGGATCGGTAACCGGCCGGCGGGCGGCGCGAGATCTGCGCGGCGGGACTCCGGGTCGCCCCCGCGCGCCGGCGTGGCGCGCGGTTCAGGCCGCCGGTCGCGACGCGACGGACACCAGGTTTCGGCCGACGACTGCCGACGCCGCGATGATCCCGCCGAACAGCGCGCCGGTCACGCCGGACGAGCACGCGTCCTGCCCCGTAAGATAGAGGTTCCGGATGGGTGTGCGCGCGCCGAGGACGCGGGCGCGAAACCGGGCCGGCACCGCGGCGGGGCCGTAAATCTCTCCGCGCTGATGGTTGACAAAATGCCGGGTCGAGAGCGGCGTGGACAGTTCGCTGTAGTCGATCCGCCCCCGCGTCGCCGGCACGTGGCGCTCGAGTTCGCCGAGGAGCCGCGCCGCCAGTGTCTGCTTGACCTCGTCGTAGTCCGCCCCGCGCCGCTTCCATCGAGTGTCGGCCCAGCGCTCAAACCAGCCATAGGGCGCTCCCGTCACGACCTCGATCGTGGAGCGTCCCGGATAGCGCCGGGCGAACGTCGGATCTTTGGCCGAGGGAAATGAGATGAACAGCGACGGCCACGCCCCGTTCGGGTCGGCCGAGAACCGCGCGAACGCGGCGTCGTGGTCGCGGTCGCGGTAGATCCACAGGTTGGTCGCGTCGAACTCCGGCTCGCCCTCGTCGCGTCTTAGGCCCACGTACAGACAGACGTGGGCCCCCGAGGGGGAGAGACGGTTGAGGTCCTCGAGCGCGTTGAGGCCGGCGCTCGCGTCCGCGGGCAACAGCCTGGCGTAGGTGTTGTAGGCGCCGGCGTCGCTGATCACGATCGCGCTGCGCAGTTCACGGCCGTCGGCCATCCGGACGCCGGCCGCGCCGTTCCGGTGTACCAGAATTTCGTGCACCTCGGCGCCGACCGCGATGCGGCCGCCGGCGCGCTCGATGACGGGGGCGATCGCCGCGGCGATCGCGGATGCGCCGCCGATTGGATACGCCGCGCCTTCGAAGTAGTGGTGGGCAACGATCGCGTGCATCCCGAAGCTGCTCTGGCCGGGCGGAAGCCCGTAGTCGCCCCATTGACCTGCCAGCACGGCGATGAGCTCGGGGTTTCGGGTGAGGCGGCCCAGCACCTCGGCCGTGGTCTGGTCCGCGTAGCGCAGGAACCGCGAGCGCATCGGCGCGCCGATCAGGCTGGCGATCGGCCCCGGCAGCGCCTTCTCGGCAAAGTACGGGCCGCTGGCCTGGGCCGCGGCGCATACGGCCTCGATGTAGCGGTCGATCGCCGCGGCCTCGGTCGGAAAGTACCCCTTCATGCGGTCGCGGAAGCGCTCCAGGCCGCTCGGGAAGTCATAGCGGCGGTCGCCGATCTGGATGCGGTCGTAGACGTCCGGCATCGGGTGCCAGCGCAGACGCCCCTCGGTGACGTGATCGAACGCGGCCCGGACCGCGGACCGAGGGTCGGTGACCTGGCCGACGTAGTGCACGCCGACATCCCACTCGTACCCCGGCCGGCGAAACACCTGGGTGAACCCGCCGGCGACGTAGTGGCGCTCCAGCACGAGCACCTTCTTGTCCGCGTGTTTGGCGAGCAGGGCGGCGGCGGTTAGGCCGCCCATCCCGGACCCGATGACGATGACGTCGTAGGCGTCGTCAACAGGGTGCTGTTTGTAGGAATCGCCGACATGCGTCATGGCGCTCACCCCGTTCCGCCGAACCGGTGAATGTGGACACTGCCCACATACATCATACCCCACGATGTTGCTCTTGTCAACATTTTGTGCTATAAGAGAGATGGAGAACATGCGAAGCCGACGACCGTACCACCACGGAGACCTGCGACAGGCCCTCCTCAGAGCGGCGACCGACATCGTCGCCGAGGTCGGGCCGCGCGGTTTCACGTTGCGCGAAGTGGCTCGGCGCGCGGGCGTGTCCCACAACGCGCCGTACCGGCATTTCCGCGACAAGGAAGAGCTTGTTGCGGCCGTGGCGGCGGAGGGATTTCGGGAACTGACGCAGGCGATGCTGGACGCGGCCGCGTCACAGCCCACGGCGCTGGATCGCCTGCGACGTTCCGGGCTGGCCTATGTGGCGTTCGCCCTGCGACGGCCCGAGCACTTTACCGTCATGTTCGACACACCGGTTTCCAAGGCGGACTATCCGGAGTGCACGGAGGCCGCCAACGAAGCCTTCGGCACGCTGGTGCGGTTCATCGAGGCGTGCCAACGGGATGGGCCGCTGCCTCCGGGAGATACGCTGCAACGGGCGCTTGCGGCCTGGTCGCTCGTGCACGGGATCGCGAAGTTGGCGGTCGCGAAGCGATTGCCGTTCAGGTCGAGAGCCGCGGTGCTGCACTTTGCGGAGTCGACGATCGGGGGATCCCTGTCGGTGATCGCGTGGGGCGATCGCGATGGCGTGACTGCGAACGCCGAGAGGCCGCGTTCGTCGGGGCGCTAGGGAGCCTACGCGCTGTCGCGCGCCGCGGCCGCGCAGCTACGCCCGGAAGCGGGACACCCCGAACGGTCCGAGATCCACCTCCGGCGCGCGCCCCAACACCGCGTCGGCGACGAGCTTGCCGCTGAACGGCCCGAGTTGCAACCCGCTCGGGCCGTGACCGGTGGTCAGGTAGACGCCCTGAACGGAGGGCACCGGCCCCAGCACGGGCATGCCGTCGGCCGCCAGCGGCCGGAGTCCGACGCGCATCTCCACGATCTCCGCCGGGGCGAGCCCCGGTGCGACGCGGAGCGCCTCGGAGAGGACCTCGCGTACGCCGCCCGCGGTGAGCGTCGGCTCGAACCCTGCGCCCGTCTCGCGGGTGGCGCCGACGACGATCCGGCCTGCCGGCCACGCCACGATGTAATGGCCGCGAAATCCGCTGATGATGGGCCAGTCGTGCGTGGGCCGGCCGCGTAGGCGCAGATGGATGATCTGTCCACGTTGGGGCGCGACGGGCAGCTCAATGCCGAGCTGCGCAGCGAACGCCGGGGACCACGCGCCTCCGGCGATCACGACGCTCGAGGCGGCCAGCGTCTCCCCGTCGACGATCGCGCCGGCGAGTCGCTGGCGCTCGATGAGCAACCGGGTGACGCTGCCGTGTCGGACGCGCAGGCCCCGACGCTCGCCGGCCCGCCGCAGGGCCTGGGCCAGGAGCCGCCCGTCCACGCGTCCTGCCGTCCGATGCAGAATGGCGCCGTGCACCTCGCCGAGCGGGGGGAACAGCTGGCGGGCTTCGTCCGGCGCGATCTCGTGGAGATCTTCTGATGACGGCCAGCCGCTGCTCGCCTGTGTGGTGAAGATGGCGGCCCGCGCCTTGTCGAACTCCTGGCGCTCGGCGGCCGCGCTCGCCACGACGAGCAGAGCGCACCGCGCGTAGCCCGTCTCCCCGCCGTCATCGGACGCCAGGTGCTCCATCAATGTCGGGTAGTAGTTGAACGCCTTGACGGACAGGTCGTGGAAAGGGCCCGCGTAGCGCGCGGTCGTTCCGGCCGAGAGGATGCCAGCGCCCGCCGCGGTGGCCTGGCCGATGTCCGCCCGGTCGATCAGCGTGACGCGCGCCCCCTCACGCACGAGATGATACGCGGCAGCCTGGCCGAGCACGCCGCCTCCGATCACGAGGACGTCGCCGGTCACGGTCTCACCCACCCTCGCCCCGAGGCTCGCTGATCACATCGGGCCCATCGTCCGTGACGAGCACACTGTCCGACCTGCCGACGATATAGGCCGGCTGCCGGACGTAGAGCTGCACGCACATGCACATGCCGGGCGCGAGCCGCAGGTCCAGGTCTGCGGCGTCTGCGGCGCGGGGCCGCTCGGCGATTCCGAGTCCCAACCCTCGGATGAGGGGGTAGGTTCTCCGGCCGGCCAACCCGCACGCGGCCACCGCGTCGTCCGCGGCCTGGACCGCTTCCCGAAGGAGCGCACCGGGAATCAACCGAGAAATCGCGGCCCGCTGCGCCGCCGCGGCCGCGTCCAGCGCGCGGCGGGCGTCGTCGGAGGGCGCCCGGCCTGGCACAAAGAGCGTTCGCGCGACGTTCGCCCGGTATCCGTTGACGGACGCATCGCCCAGGACGAACAGCATCTCGCCGGGTCCGACCGTCTGGCCGGTGGCCGCGTCGTGCAGCCGGTTGAGTTTTCCGCCCGAGACGACGTTCGTCTGCGACTGCACGATTGCGTCGGGCCACCGGCGCGCGCCGTCGGTGTGGACGGCGAGATCGATCGCCGCCTTAATCTCGATCTCCGAGATCCCAGGGTGGAGGTGCGCGACCGTCTGCCGCATGGCCGCTGCAACCAGCGCGGCGGCGTGACGGAGTGTCTGCTGCTCCTCCGGGTCTTTGACCAGGCGAATGGCGGAGAGGGTCGCCGTCGCGTCCGTGAGCCGGCGCGGCGCGAGCACCTCCTCAAGCACGCGGGCTCGGTCGAGCGGCACGGTGCCGGATTCGATCGCCACCGCTCCGTCCGCGCCGCCGCCGCGATCGAGCACGGTCCGGCACAGCTCCGCGGTGGTCCGGAACCCGCCCGTCCCGGGATCGTAGGGCTCCAGTGCGCATCGTGCGACGGCACGGGCGAGCGCTTCGTCCGCGCGGGGGACAAGCAGGACCGCGCTTCCGCGGGCCGGGATGAGACCGAGCGCAAACGGCACGAGGGCGTTCCAGGTGTAGAATCCCGTGAAGTACCGGAGGTTCTCCGGAGAGGAGATCAGCGCGGCGGCCTCGCCGCGTTCCGACAACCTGCGTTGCAGCATCTCGACCCGCACGTCGCTTCGCTCCCTTCGCCCCACACCGGCGCGTCGCTACGATTCCGCCTTGCCTTTGCTCCCGATCTCGACGATGTTGATGCTGACCTGGAACCGGCGCCCGTCAGTCGCCTGCACCTTGCCCTGGCCGTAGAAACCGCGCGACCCGGTCTTGAACTGCTTCGGCTCGGCCACGATGGTGCCAACGCCGCCACCGACCTCGATCGTCACCTTCGCGAACTCCGGCATGAATGATCCTCCGATTGCGGGTGTCCCCCCTGAATTTTACGGGTCGTCGCGCGCAAGTCCTGGTGCGACCCGGTAGAGCGCCGCTCCCGACGAGTGGACGCAGACATCCGCCGCCCCAGAAGTTGTGATGTCTCTTAACCAGACGTTCCGCGCGCGTTAATTTGCCTCTGCTACCCTGCCCCTAGATCCCCTGATGGACGTTCAGCGTTGATGTCCGAAACGGTGGCGAGCGTGTCGCGGGCGGGGCCCGAGACCGGCGCGGGGACACGCGCGCCCGCATCGTTGCGCGTGCGCGTCGAGCGACTGGCACCGTACCCGTACGTGGCTCCCGCGGTCGCGATCGCCGGCGTGTTCGTTGTGGCACCGATCGTCTACCGCTGCGACCTGAGCCTCCACGCGTGTGGCATCATCCGCCCTGCGCCCGTGTTCATCGGCTCCGACCACTATCGGGCTGTTCGCGGCCGCAGATATGCGCCGTGCGCTGGCCAAGACGCTCGCGTTCACGGCCGGCACGGTGCCGGCGTCGGCGCTCCTGGGCCTTACGATCGCCGTGTTGCTGAACCGCGCGCGCCCCGGGGGCGCGCGGTTCCGGGCGGCGTTCTTCACGCCGGTCGTGACGTCGACCGCCGCGGTGGGTTCGCTCGGGCTGCGGACGTTCGTCGCCAGCTGGAACAGCTACCTGTGGCCGTTGATCGTGACCGATCGCAACGAGATGCGAGCGGTGCAGGTGGCGCTTCGCTACCACATGGATGCGGATCTCGGCACCCGCTGGTCCGAGCTGATGGCGGCGTCGGTGCTCATCGTCGCGCCGATCGTGGTGTTGTTCCTCGTGGCCGCGCGCCAATTTGTGCAGGGGTTGACCGCGTTCGGCCTCAAGGGCTGACGCGGGCCCCGAGGAGGGTCGCACCTGGTGAAGACGCTCGCGCATCGCGGAGCTTCGGGCTACGCGCCGGAGAATACCGACGCCGCGTTCGACCTCGCGATCGAAATGGATGCGGATGGAATCGAGACCGACCTGCGCCTGACCCGCGACGGCGTCGTGGTGCTGTGCCACGATCCGACGGTGGACCGCAACACGGACGGACGCGGCGAGGTCGCGTCCCTGAACTTTCGGGACCTGCAGGGGCTCGACGCCGGCCGTTGGTTCCACCCCCGGTTTGGCGGCCTCCGGATCCCCGACCTCCGGTCGTTCCTCCGGCGGTACATGGGCCGCACGTCGCTCGAGTTGGAGTTGAAGGTGCCGCACGCCGTGGACCCTGCGTTGGACGAGGTGCAGCGTGCCGGCCTGTGGGCCGGGGTCGTGTTCACCTCGTTTCAGTATCCCGTGCTTGAGACGGTGCGCCGCCGCGCGTCGTGGGTGGCGGTGGGCTGGCTCGTCGAGCGGATCACGCCGGATGCGGTGGCGGCGGTCCGCGCCATCGACGGCGTGCAGATCTGCCCCCGGGCCTCGACGTTGACGAGGGCGGACGTGCGCCTGGCGCATCGATACGGAGTGCGGGTGCGCGCGTGGGGGATCTCCGACGGGCTCATCGCGCGGCGCGTCATCGCGTGCGGCGCGGACGGAGCCACGGTGGATCGCCCCGATTGGCCGGGCAGCAATCGTCCGGTGTGGGAACGTGTCATCGAAGACACAGGACAGGAGGCGTGACATGGGATGGCTGCGTGCCTGAACCGGAACCCCATCGCGCGCGTCGGCATCGACCAGTTGCAGTACCTGCACGGCCAGCCGATAAACCCTGCGGACGCGGTGATCTGGAACGGGCTCGTTCAGGTGCGCGAGCAGGCGGAGACGCCGCCCACATTCGATCCGCACCAGGCCCTCGGCGATCTGCAGGGCGAGGTCGCCGCCTATCTGCGGACCTGCCGTCGCCAGCGATCCCGTCCGGACCCGTTCGGGAGGTTCCGCCGCTAGGCGCGGAGCAGCGTCGCCGCCTCGACCTCCCACCCGACGACCACGTCGTCCCCCGCGCCGAACGGGACCGGTCCGCCATCGTACGCCTGCAGTGCGAACAGGTCCAGCGCGCCGCCGCTGACCGCAACCGTGTACCGCACCGAGGCGCCGCTGAAGACCACCTCGCGCACCCGGCCGGGGAATCGGTTCGGGAGGTCCGGCGGCAGGGACGGAGCGATGCGCACGCGCTCGTGCCGGACCGACAGGTGCACCGCGCCCGCAGCGATCTCTTCGGTCGGCTGCGCGTGCACCAAGATCGGCCCGACATCCACGGTGACGCCGCCACGGGCGGTGTCGCGCACGCGTCCGTGCAAGAGGTTGGTGTCCCCGACGAACAGGGCGACGAACTGGGTCCTCGGATGGTTGTAGAGATCGCGCGGGGAGTCCACCTGTAGCACCCGACCCTCGTGCATGATCGCGATCCGGTCGGACATCGTCAGGGCCTCGGATTGGTCGTGGGTGACGTAGACGAACGTGGTGCCTACGTGCACCTGAATCCGTTTCAGCTCCTGCTGCATCTGCACCCGCAGCTTGAGGTCCAAGGCGCCTAGCGGTTCGTCGAGCAGGAGGACGCGGGGGTCGTTCACCAGGGCGCGGACCAGCGCGACGCGCTGCTGCTGCCCGCCGCTCAGTTGGTGTGGCTTCCGGTCGGTCATCGGATCGAGTTGCACCAGCATCAGTGCATCGCGCACCCGGCGCGCGATCTCGGCGCGGGGGGTGCCTTTCATCCGGAGGCCGAACGCCACGTTCTCGAACACGGACATGTGCGGGAACAGCGCCAAGCGCTGAAACACCAGGTTCGTCGGCCGTCGGAACGCGGGGACCCCGACCATGTCACGGCCGGCGATGATGACCCGTCCCTGATCCGGCTCCTCGAAGCCGGCTAAGATACGCAGGGTCGTGCTCTTGCCGCAGCCGCTCGGCCCGAGCAGCGAGAAGAACTCACCCCGGCGCACGGCGAGCGAGATCCCGCGCACCGCGGCCACGGCGCCGAACGCCTTGTGCACGTCGTACAGTTCGATGTCCGCGTCGCCGGGAGCATGAGCCGCGCCCGCGCGAGGCCGGCGGTCACGTTCGTCGTGTTCGGTCACGCACGGTGCATTCTACCAGCCCGGCCCGGTTTCATCCTCGTGCCTTACGCGTCGATGTCACCGCCGCGGCGCCAGACGGCGCAGACGAGTCGCGGCGCTTGCCAGATCACGTAGCCTGTGTTGTAGACGATCAACGCTGCTACCCCGAGCAGCAAGGATGTCGGTCACGTCGCGCACATACCGCGATCCTTCAACCGCTTCCACGTCAACGGCCGCTTGAACACGCCGAACCCCCCATTTCGGGTCAGCCATGCCTCTCTACACGATCGAACCGCCGCGTGCATGCCGTTCATTCCCGGAGGTGCGGCCGGCGTGCCCGGGTTGGGGGGTGGCGACCGTTATCAAATCTTTACGGACCTCGGCAGATAGGGAGGGCGTGAGGACAACTTCGGGCGGGGAGGTGGTGGCTCGCGCACATGGCCGGCGATGCGATCACCATGGGGACCATGGCGCAAGCCAAAGCGGCCGCGCACATCATCGGTGTCCAGCTGACCCGTATGTCGAAGATGTAGGATGCGGCGCGCGCTCCAGTTTGGCACAACTCGACCGGTCGGCGCGAGTGCGCTCCGCCGAGGCACGATCCTGCGCGATGTGGACGTGTCAACCGGAGGAGATCGTTCCGCGGCCCCCGAAGCCGATGCCACCACAGTGCTGAGGCGAGGGGGATGATGATGGGACGGCATGTGCGTGCGCTGGTGCGGGCGTCCGTGGCGGCGTGCGCGTTGTTGGTGGCGGCGAGTCTGGCGGCGTGGAGCGACCGAGGCGCCGCGGCGGCCGACGCGCCGGTGCACCTGACGATGTTCGTGTTCGCGGCGGCCGGGCACATGGACGTGCCCGAGGCCGTGGTCCGCGCGTACATGCAGGCGCATCCGAACGTCAAAGTGGATTTCGTGGAGTCCAGCAACGCGAAGACGTTCCCGCAGCAACTCGCCGCGTTCAAGACGGCGCCCGACAAGCCGTTCATCGACATCGGGTACTACAACGCGGACACGACCACCAAGGGCCTCGTCAACGACATGTGGCAGCCGCTCGACGCGTCCAAGATCCCCAACCTCAAGACGATCGACGCGCAGTTCCGCCAACCGCAAGACACGGGTGTGGAGTTCGCTTACGGCCCGTTCGGCCTGATCTACAACAAACAACTGGTGAAGCGGCCGCCGACGTCGTACGCGGACATGTGGGGGAATCCGGCGTTCCAGCACAAGGTTGTGTTGTGGGACTACGTGCTCGAGCCCGTGATGCTGGCGGCCCTCTTCAACGGCGGGTCCGGCACGAACATCATGCCGGGGTTCCAGATGTGGTCGCAGCACACCGACCAGATCGCGACGTTCATTCATTCCAACCAAGAGTTGGAGAACGCGCTCGTCGGCGGCGACGGCACGCTCGCGTTTTTCGACCTTCAGATCGCCACCTTGTGGGCCAAGCAGGGCGCGCCGATCGGCACCGCGATCCCCAAGGAAGGTGCCGTCGCGTGGCCGCTGTTCATCGAAGTGACTCGCGGTGAGACGCCCGCGCAGCTTGCCGTGCTCGACGACCTCATCAACGAGCTGATCGCGCCGGACACCCTGACGAAGTACTCCGCGGCGACGCTGTACGTGCCGACGAACAGGCGGCTGCCGCTGCCCGCGAACGTCGCCGCCGCGTACCCGCCCGGCGCGCTCAAGAAGGTCATCAACCTGGACTGGATGAGCCTGGCCAAGAACACCGACGGGTGGAACCAGCTGTGGGACACCATGATCAAAGCCAAGGTCCACTAGCCCGACGCTGGGCGATGCCGGCGAGCGTGCCGGCCTGGACGTGACGCCACCGGCCCCACAACGCCGGCGTCGCTGGGTGCGGTGGCTCCCGCTGGCGCCGTCGGTGCTCGTCGTCGCCGTGCTGTTCGTCTATCCGCTGCTGCATTTTCTCCGGTTCAGTTTCGACACGCTGCACGAGGGCCGGCTGATTCGCGGGTTCAGCTTCGACGCGTACCGCGCGTTTGCCGGCGAGGCCTACTACTGGCTCAACGTCTGGACGACGCTGAAACTCGCCGCGGTGGTCACGCTCGTGTGCATGGCGGTTGGATATCCGCTCGCGTACGCGATCTGGAGCGTGCGGAGCCCGCGGGCCAGGCGGTGGGCGTCGTTCGCGGTGATGTCGCCGCTCGTCGTCAGCGTGGTCGTGCGGGCGTACGGGTGGCTGGTCTTGCTCGGCCGCCAGGGCGCGGCGAACTACCTGTTGCAGCGGGCCGGGCTCACCCATCAGCCGATCGCGCTCATCAACAACCTCACCGGCGTGGTGATCGCGACAGTGCATGTCCTGCTGCCGTTTATGGTGTTCCCGCTGCTCGCGGCGCTCGACCGCGTGGATGTGTCGCTCAAGGAGGCCGCGGCCGATCTCGGGGCGCCGCGGTGGCAGGTGTTCCGCGCCGTCACCTGGCCGCTCACGCTGCACGGACTCGCGGCCGGCGCGCAGCTCGTGTTTCCGCTGGCGCTGAGCGCGTATGTCACCCCGCAGCTCCTCGGCGGCGGCCGCGTGCTGGTGCTCTCTACGCTCATCTACCAGACGACGATCAACGTGAACTGGCCGATCGCGACCGTGGCCTCGATCGTGCTCATGCTGATGACCGTGCTCGCCACCCTCGCCTTGCTACAGATCACGCGACGGAGCGGGCGCGCCCGTGGTCTCCAGCCTCGGTAACGCCCGCCGCATCGACTGGGTGCGCGTGGCGCTGCGAGTCTACCTCGGGGCGGCCGTCGCGTACGTGCTCGCGCCGCTCGTGATCGTCGTGATCAACTCCCTGAACTCCACCGCCTACAATCTGTTCCCGCCGCCGTCGCTGACCGTCCAGTGGTACGTGCATCTCTTCCATCTCGCGCAGTTCGGAAGCGCGATCCGCGTCAGCCTCGAGATCGCGGCGGTCACGGCCGCGCTCGCGCTGTTGATCGGAGCCCCGGCGGCCCTGGTGCTGACGCGGCACCGGCTCCGGTGGACCGACGGATGGCGGGCGTTCCTCACGGCGCCGATCGTGATTCCCCAGATCGTGTTCGGCCTCGCCATGTTCATCTTTTTTCTCAGGCTCGGGTTGAACGGGACGGTCACCAGCATCGTGCTGACGCACCTCGTCGTCGCCCTGCCCTTTGTCGTGATCGTGATGGGCGCGGCGTTCCTGGATCTCGATCCCGCGCTCGAGGAGGCGGCGATGGACCTGGGGGCGCGGATCCCCCAGGTGGCCTGGCGCGTCGTGTTCCCGCAGGTCCGGCTCCCGCTGCTCGCCGCTGGGGCGTTCGCGTTCATCATCTCGTTCGACCAACTGGAGACCACGCTGTTTCTCGTGCGGCCCGGCGTGACCACCCTGCCGGTGCAGATGTTCCTCTATATGGAAACGTTTCAGGATCCGACGATGGCGGCGCTCTCCACGCTCCTGATCCTGGCGGTCGCGGCGGGCCTCGTCGTCGTCGATGCAGTCTTCCTGCGGCGTTCCGCAGGCGCCCCCGGCCGCAGGGACCGGGCGAGTCCGCCGGTCGCGCGCGTGGAGGAAGGCACGGGATGATCGCGGGCGCGGTTACTCCGCGGCCGGCGCCGCCATGATCGCCGAGCGCTGGATGTCCTCGTACCGCACTTTCCCGATATCGAACGCCTCGAGATTCGCGCGGAGCTTCTTGAACGTCTGGTCAAAGCTGGGCAGCGTCTTGCGCTGCCGCGTGAGCGGCGTCGTCCGGGCCAGCACGTAGTTCTTGACGTATGGATGGCGGATGCCACGTCGCTTGATCTTCTCGACGACGCCGCCGAGCGTCTCGTCGGCCTCGCGCACCAACGCGGCGCGCTCCTCTCGCTCGGGCAGCGTCTTACGGAAGGTCCCGGCGAGGAACTTGTCCACGCGCCGGAGGATCGGTGCGAACGCCCCCCCGGCGAACCGCTTGTTGGTCTCGTACAGCAGCCCGAGCGTAATGAAGTGCGGCGCCTCGAACTGGAAGACGTAGTCCTCCTCGCCCCGGGCGGGCTCGGCGGCGGCAAGACCCCGGTACATGCGGATGACCTCGAGCGACTTTTCCTTGAGGTTGTGCGCTTTCTCGGTGTTCAGCGCGAGGATCTGAAAGGCGACCTCGGGCTCAGGCACGACGATCGCCGCGATCATCTCGGCTTTGAGCTTTCGCATGACCTCGCGCCTGTGGTTCCCGTTCGGCGTCCAGTACCGCCCGGGCTCCGGCGACATGATCACGACGGGGTCGACGAATCGGTCGAGCTTTTTCACCACCCCGGTGAGGCGCTTCACGTGGGTGGGCGAGAGGTCCCGCTGATAGGGCGTCGGCTCGACCTTCTCCATCGGAAGCAGACAGAAGATCTGCCAGTGCTCCCCGAGCGGCTCGCGGTAGACCGCGAGCACATGTCCGCCGTCGTGTTCGATCTGTTCGGCCAGGGCGGTGGTCTTCGCGGGCGGAACGCTGTTCGGAAATACCGTCCACTGCGCCATGGAATCTCACCGCTTCCTGGAGCCGCCCGCCGTGCTCGACGGCAGCGGCGTCCCCGCGTCCCCGCTCTCCCGGAGCCGGCCTCGCGGTCCGACGGGCGGGGGTTACGCATGACTTCGTTCTATAACCGTCCTCTCCTTTGTGGGCGGTGTGAACGGACATGTCTCGCGCGGTAGGTCTCGACGGAGAGCCTCCAGAAGGAACGAGAGCGAAGGGTCCGCCCCGGCCGGACGACGACCGCGGGTTCAGGCCCTCACGCCCCCCTGGGAGGGATTTCGATGGCCGACCAGCTTCGACGACGACTGCGGGGGATCGTGTCTCGTCTCGACGGGACGATGGGCGTCTACGTCCACGCGTTCGCGACCGGCGAGACGATCGCGATCAACGCGGACCAGCCGTTCCAGATGGCGAGCGTGTTCAAGATCCCGATTCTCGCGGAGCTGCTCTCGCAGGTCGACGCCGGCCGGCGTTCGCTCGACGACCGCATCACCCTGGCCGACGACCTGAAGTCGCCCGGCTCCGGCGTGCTCAAGGAGTTGTCGGCGGGCACGTCGCTCACGCTTCGCGACCTCGCGACGCTGATGATCATCGTCAGCGACAACACCGCGACCGATATCCTCCTCGGGCTCGTGACGAAAGACGCCGTGAACGCCAGGCTGCGCGCGTGCGGCTTGGAGCGAACGGCCGTGGCGATGAGCTGCCGGCAGTTGCTCTACAACCTGGTCGGGATGGACGGGGCGCCGGACACCCCTGAGACGCGGCGGACCGCGCTGGACCGGCTCCGGCGCCGCGAAATCGACCCAGACTGCCGGGTCTACCGCGACCCCGGCACGAACATGACGACGCCGCGCGAGATGGGCCGCCTGTTGGAGGCGGTGGTCGCGCCGACGCTGAACGGCGGCGGGGGCGGGAACGGGCCGCTGTCTGAGACCGTGTGTCGGGGAATGCTCGACATCATGCGTCGCCAGCAGGTTCGGGACCGGCTCCCGCTCTTGCTTCCCGCAAGCGTCGAGATCGCCCACAAGACTGGTTCCGTCTCCCGGGTCAGCAACGACGCGGCGATCCTCTACGCGCCGAAGAGTACATGCGTCGTGACCGTGTTCACCCGTGACCTCAGCGACGATCTGAAGGGGCGGATGGCGATCGGCCAAGTGGGTCGGGCCGTGTACGACGCGTACACTGCGTGACGGCGCCGCGACAGGGGGCCGCGTGTAGCCGCATCACCGTACGGGCGCCCACGTGCGTCCGCCATCGGACGTCTTCAACAGAAACGGCGCGCTGCGGATGACCGCCCATCCGGCGGTCTCCGAGACGAAATCCAGTTCCGCGACGTCGCGAAAAACGCCGCTCGGCGGCTCGATGGTCCAATGGTGCCCTGCGTCCCGAGTGGCGTACAGCGTCGTACCGCTCGACATCCACCCGACGCGCGCGGTGAGGAACGATGACACCGGCGTGTTCGCCGGGACCGGCGCCGTGAAGACCCAGTGGGCACCGGCGTCGTGCGTGACGTACACGAGCGTGAGCGGCACCCGCGCCCCGTTGAGCTGCGCCGTCAGCACGGCCTCGCTCGGGGCGAAGACCGCTGGCGGGTTGAGCCCGACTTGGACCGTCCCCATGCCGGTCGGCAGCGGCAGGGTCTCGAACCGCCACGTGCGCCCGCCGTTCGTCGTCGTGTACAGATACGTGTAGTTGTCCCTCGGGACGTACCCCGTGATCCATCCGGTGGTCGCGTCGAGGAACGCGAACCCTGACTTGTCGCCGCTGATCGGAAGCCCGCTGCGCACCGGATCGACGGGGAGGTCGGTACGGGCGACCTCGGTCCAGGTGACGCCGCCGTCCTCGGTGTGTAGCAGGCGCAGCGCCTCCGAGCTCATCGCGTTATCGAGATCGACCGTCATCCACCCGCGACGCGCGTCGGCGAACACCATCTGTCCCACGTTCTGGGCGGTCGCGACCGCCCGGCGCCACGTCCGGCCGCCGTTTGTCGTGCGGAAGACGTCGACCGTGGCCGCCGCACCGGGCGCGACGGCGATCCACGCGGCGGATCCGCCGAGAAACGCGTGCGCGGCGTCGGCGATCGAGGCGCGGCCCGGCGGTGTCACGTCCGTCCAGTGGACGCCGCCGTCGTCGGTGCGGAGCAACCGGGTGTTGGTGCGGGCCCAGCCGGTCGTCGGACCGGCCATGTGGATGAACGTGATCGCGGGCGCCGCGGTCGGTTCGGCCGGCACACCGGCCGGCAGCAGCATCGTCAGGAACGCGGCGACGGCAACGGCCGTCGCCGCGGGGGCCGGGCCACCAGCCCGCCTCGCGGTCTCCGAGCGGGGCGCGGCGCGCGTCATGGGGTGCACGGTTCGACCCGGACGGCCTGCGGGCCTGTCGCCCGCCGTCCCGTCCGCGGGGCGCCGACAGGAGAGCCGGCGTGAGTCGGCGTATGAAGGCGTGTCATGAAAGATCGAGGGAACGCCCCGGACAATGGGGGGAGGCATGCAATGGGCGGTATCCGGTTTGTTGGCATCTATCCCGCGGTTCCGACCGCGTTCACCGCGCAGGGGGAGCTGGATCTCGGCGCGCAGGCGGAGATCGTGGACTGGCTGCTCTCCCGCCGGGTGCATGGGATCTTCGGGATCGGAAGCCAAGGCGAGTCGTTTGCCCTGTCGTTCGAGGAGCGGTCGAGGCTCACGCGCGCGTACGTCCACGCGGTGCGGGGCCGGGTACCGGTGATGATCGGGACCGGGGCCGTGACGACGGCCGAGACCGTCGCGCTGTCGCGCGACGCGCAAGCCAACGGCGCCGACGCGCTGTCCCTGGTCACCCCGTACTTCATCAAGCTGACCCAAGCAGAGATCGCCGCGCACTACCGGGCGGTGCTCCGCGCGGTGCGGATCCCGGTGCTCGCGTACACCAACCCCGCTCGCACCGGCAACAACGTGGCCCCGGAAACCGCGGCGGCCCTCGCCCGCGAGTTCGCCCACTTCGTCGGGATCAAGGATAGCACCGGGGACCTCAGCCAGGCGTTGACCTACGCCGCGGTGTGTCCGCCGGGGTTCGCCGTGTTTGTCGGCCGCGACACGCTGGTCTTCTCGGCGCTCGTGAACGCGCTCCCGGGCGCGGTTGCGGCCACGGCGAGCGCGGCCCCGGAACTGGCCGTCGGAATCTACGACGCGGTGCGCAGCGGCGATCTGGAAACGGGGCGCGCGCTCCAGGCCCGGCTGGCGGTGCTGCGGAACGCATTCGACCTCGGCAGCTTCCCGGTGGTCGTCAAGGAAGCGATGGAGATTCGCGGCCTGCCGGTGGGTCCGGCGAGACTGCCCGTCTCCCCCCTGTCGCCGCCCCAGCGCGAGACACTGCGCGCGCTTCTGGCCGAGGTGGGCGTGGGGACGGGTACGGCGGATCTCCCCGCGGCCGCCCGACCGGCATGAGTACCGCGCTCGGGTCATTATCAGGTCGCACCCGAGAGCTCCGCGCCGCGGGGCGGTCCGTCGCTGTGCCGGCACGGACCCGTGAGAACGGCGCCGGCGATCCCCGGGAGGCGCTGCTCGAGCTGTACAACCTGCAGGACGAGCCCCCACCTCCGGACCGAACCGCGTTTCCCGGGGTCGACCCGTGGCGGTGGCAGTACTTCGAAGGCGTCGCATGCCCGGCCTCGGTCGAGATCCCGATCGACGACCCCGCCGCCTGGCGACTGTTTCCTCGGTATCGGCACGTGCACGACAAGCTCTTCATCTGCGAGAGTCAGGGGATCGTGCACGCCCCGCACGGCGTTGCGCCCGCGCGGTTCCCCGTGTTCAGCAAGCCGATCATGAACCTGCACGGCATGGGCGCCGGCAGCGTCGTGATCCGCTCCGGCGCCGAACTCGACGCGCGCTTCACGCCCGGGCATCTGTGGATGACGCTGTTCAGGGGGCGACACATCAGCACGGACGTCGCGCTCGTGCGCGGGACGCCGCGGTGGTGGAGCCACACCGAGGGGAAGCGCCTGCCGGGCGGGACCTTCGACTATTGGTCCGTGCTCGCCCGCCGGCTCCCCAAGCTCGAAGCGTATTGCGGGCGGTGGATCCGGCGCCATCTGCGCGGGTTCACCGGGATCGTGAACTTCGAGTCGATCGGTGGGGCCATCATCGAATGCCACCTCCGGATGTCCGAGCAGTGGGTCGATCTCAACGGACCCGGGTGGCTCGAAAGCGTCGTGGACCTGTACGCACACCGGCGGTGGCGGTTCGACACCCGCCCCCGGCGCGGGTACAGCATCGTGTTGTTCGGTGCCCACGGCCGGCGCTACTGGATCTCCCCCGAGGTCGTCCGCGCGCTGCGGGCGGTCGCCGGCGTGTCGAGCATCCAGATCACCTTCGATCCGCGCAAGCCGCCCGAACAGCACGCGATGCCGCCGGGAGGATTCCGGCTGGCGATCGTGAACTGCTGGGACCTCGCGACCGGGCAGGCGGTGCGCGCGCGCCTGGCCCGCGAGTTTGTCGTCCTCGGGCAAGCCGGTCAGGGATCGACGAACGGGACGGTCCCGGCGTCGTCGTCCCGGCGCCCCCGCTAGCGTTCGCGGCAGGGCCCACCCCACGCGTCGGAGAAAGGGCGGGATGACCGCCCCGCGCGCCTGCCGATACTGTGTGTGCGGAAACTTCCGACAGGAGGCCCAGCGCAGATGGCCAGAACGACGACCGACATGAAGCGCCGCTCGTCGGCGGTGACGGAAGGACCCGAGCGCGCCCCGCACCGGGCGATGCTGCGGGCCACCGGCCTGAAGGACGACGATCTCGCGCGGCCGCAGTTTGGGGTGGCGTCCTCGTGGAACGAGGTGACGCCGTGCAACCTGCACCTGAATGTCGACGCGCGGCTGGTGAAGGAAGGCGTGCGGGCGGCCGGCGGGACGCCGATCGAGTTTGGGACGATCGCGGTGAGTGACGCGATCTCCATGGGGCACGAGGGGATGAAGGCGTCGCTCGTGAGCCGCGAGATCATCGCCGACTCCGTGGAGCTGATGGTGATCGCGGAGGCGTTCGACGGTCTTGTCGCGATCGCGGGGTGCGACAAGAGCCTGCCCGGGATGGTGCTCGCGCTAGCCCGCCTCAACGTGCCAGGCGTGTTCCTGTACGGCGGCACGATCATGCCCGGCCAGTTCGAGGGCCGTGACGTCACGATCGTGGACGTCTTCGAGGCGGTGGGCGCTCACGCCGAGGGGAAGATGACCGACGAGCAACTGTACCACCTGGAGTGCGTGGCGTGCCCGGGCGCCGGATCGTGCGGCGGGTTGTACACGGCAAACACGATGGCGTCGTGCATCGAAGCGCTCGGCATGTGTCTGCCGGGCAGCGCCTCGGTGCCGGCGCTCGACCCGCGCCGCGCCGAGGTATGCCGGCAGGTCGGTCACGCTGCGGTGCGGCTGCTGCGCGACGGCATCCGTCCGCGCGACATCCTCACGCGCCGGGCGTTTGAGAACGCGATCACGACGCTGGTCGCGATGGGGGGCTCGACGAACGGGGTGCTGCACCTGCTGGCGATTGCTCGAGAGGCGGGGGTGGAGCTCGCGCTGGCGGACTTCGATCGGATCAGCCGCAAGACCCCCCGCATCGCGGACATGCACCCCGGCGGCCGATACCTGATGGTGGACCTCGACCGGATCGGCGGCGTCCCGGTCGTGCTGCACGAACTGCTCGAGGGCGGGTACCTGCACGGCGACGTGCTGACCGTCACCGGCAAGACGATGGCCGAAAACCTGCGCGACGTGCGGCGCCCGGCGAATCAGCAGATCGTGCACCCGATCGGCAGCCCGATGGAACCGAGCGGTACGCTCGCCGTGTTGTCCGGGACGCTCGCGCCGGAGGGTGCCGTCATCAAGACGGCCGGCGTCAAGCGTCAGGTCCTCCGCGGTCCGGCGCGCGTGTTCGAGCGGGAGGAAGACGCGATGGACGCGGTGGTCCACCACCGCCTGTCGCGCGGCGACGTCGTGATCATCCGGAACGAAGGCCCGAAAGGGGGCCCCGGCATGCGCGAGATGCTCTCCGTCACCGGCGCGTTGTACGGCGCAGGGTTCGGTGAGGACGTGGCGCTCGTCACCGACGGTCGCTTCTCCGGCGGTTCGCACGGGTTGGTGATCGGGCACGTGGCGCCCGAGGCCGCGCACGGAGGTCCGATCGCGATCGTGCGGGACGGCGATATCGTCAGCATCGATGTGCCGAACCGGCGGCTCGATCTGGACGTGCCGCCTGACGACGTCAAGGCGCGCCTGCGCGCGTGGACGGCCCCTGAACCGCGCTACCGCACCGGCGCGCTGGCCAAGTACGCGAAGCTCGTGTCGTCGTCTGCTCAGGGGGCGGTTTGCGGGTAGCCGCGGCGACCGCGCGGGGACGTTCGACGCCGTGTCGCGCCGCCCGCAAGTGGGCCGGCGGCGACGGCAGGCTCGCGGAGTGACGGGCGCACCCGCGCGGGGAGGTCCCCGTCGGGCCGATCGGCTCGCGCGATCGCCGGCGCTACCGCGCGACGCGGCGCTTGCGGTAGGAGTCCTTGCGGTGGATCTTCCCGTCCCGGAACTCGAACAAGTCGCACCCTCGGGCTTCGATGCGGCTGCCGTCCGGTCGAGTGGCGATCATCGTCCACTCCGACACCCCCCGGTCGCCGCACGCCGTGTGCCGCGCGTTGGTGTAGCGGACGTCGGACAGCATCTCGAAGATCTCCTCGATCGCCTCCCGCACGGCCGCCTGCCCCTCGTACCGGCGGCCCCACGGATCCGGGCCGCCCGAGGTCTCGAAGATGCAGTCGTGGGTCATCATGCCCATGATCGCTTCGATATCGTGCCGGCTCCAGGCGATCAAATGGGCGATCAGGAGATCCTGGTACGCGGGGGTCCCTGCAGGCGGGACCATACGTCACGCCTCCTTCGTGTCCGGTTATCGCGGGAGCAATTCTCCTTCGATGGGGCGCGCCCCTGGGTCCCGGCGGGAGGGCCGGCGGGACCCCGGCGCGAACAGTCGTCATGGTATGGCGGCGCCAGCCACGCTCCACCTCTGGGCCGGATGGCCCCACGTCCTGCGCGCTCAGCAGTTCGATCCTCAGGCGTTGGACCGCGTGTTTCGGGAAGCTCGACTCGCCGAGGAGATCATCGACGCGGGGGGCAGCAACCTCCTCAAGGGCAAGATCGTCCTGACCCTGTTCTACGAGCCCAGCACGCGCACGCGGCTGTCGTTCGAGTTTGCCACCTACCACCTCGGGGGGCGCGTGCTCTCGTCGGAGGCGGCACGGGAGTTTTCATCGGCCGCGAAGGGTGAATCGATCGAAGACACGATCCGCGTCGTCTGCCGGTACCGCCCCGCCGCGATCGTGATCCGCCACTATCAGGAAGGCGCCGCGGAGCGTGCGGCCTCGGTCGCCCTCGACGGGCGGACGCGGCGGCCGATCCCCGTGTTCAACGCCGGCGACGGGCCGGGCCAGCACCCGACGCAGGCGCTGCTGGACGCCTACACGATCTGGCGCCATCGCGGGACGCTGGACGGGGTCACGGTCGCGGTCGCGGGAGACTTGATGAACGGCCGGACCGCGCGGTCGTTGTGCTACCTGCTGGCGAAGTACCGGGGCGTCGCGGTGCGCATGGTCGCGCCGCCCGCGGTGCAGATGAAGGACGATCTGCTCGCCTACCTGCGCCGCCACAAGGTGCCCGTGATGCAGACCGACGATCTCGCGGACGGCATCCGCGGCGCGGACGTACTGTACGTGACGCGCATCCAAAAGGAGCGGTTCGGAGACGATCAACGCACGTACGAGCGTGTGCGCGACGCGTTTGTCGTGACGCCGGAGATCCTCGGCGAGCTTCCCGCGAACGCGATCGTGATGCACCCGCTCCCCCGGGTCGAAGGGGTTCACTCCGAGCTGCCGACGTCCGTGGACGCGGACCCCCGCGTGATCATCTTCGATCAAACCGAGGCGGGCATGTACATCCGCATGGCGCTGCTGAAGCTGACCTGCGCGGTGGATCGGGGTAGAAACTGGATCGGCCGGTAGGCCAGGCGCGTCCATCGTCACACTCCGCTGGACCGATTGGAACGCCGACCCGATGGTGCTGGGCGCGCTCGTGGCTGGCGCGCTCGCGTATGTGTGGATCGCGGCGCGATTTCCGCCGCGGCGCCGTCAGATCTGGTACTTCTCGGTCGGGTACCTTGCCCTCACCCTGGCGCTCGTGTCTCCGCTCGACCGCGGTGCCGCGTACCTGTTCACGCTCCACATGCTGCAGCACATGCTGCTGCTGCTCGTCGCGCCGCCGTTGCTCGCCCTCGCGGTGCCCCCGACGTTGCTCGGGTGGGTGTTTCAGCGGCCCGCCCTGCGGCGGGTGCTGCGCGCCCTGTGGGCGCCCGTGCCGGCGTTCGTGGTGTACAACGGCGTGCTGCTCGCGTGGCACCTGCCGGCGGCGTACGATGCGGCGCTTCGCTCCCCCTGGATCCACGCGATGGAGCACGCGACGTTCGTCACGGCGGGCCTCATCTTCTGGGGCGTCATCGTGTCTCCCGCCCCGGCGCTCGTCCGGGCGTCGTACGGGCTTCGCCTCGCGCTGCTCTTGGGTGCGGACGTGGTCAACTTCGTGCTCGGATTCGCGCTCGCGTTCGCCGGCCGCCCGTTCTATACGCCGTATACCGATGTCGGGCGCCTGTGGGGCCTGTCGCCGCTTGACGACCTGAAGCTCGGCGGCGCCCTGATGTGGGTGATGGGGCAGATGATGTACGCGGTGCCCATGCTGATCCTCATTAACGTCATCTTGTGGCGCGACAAGGGGCGGGGGACCGTGGATGTGGAGCGGCGAACACTCCAGCGTGACTGAGCCGCTGCTGGTCGTGGACCGCCTGCGCAAGACGTTCGGCGGCGTCGCCGCGGTGTGGGACGTCTCGACCACCGTGACGCGCGGCGAGATCCGGGGGTTGATCGGACCCAACGGCTCCGGCAAGACGACCCTGCTCAACCTCATCGGCGGGCAGGTGGCGCCGGACGGAGGCGAGATCGTGCTCGGGGGCCGGTCCATCGCCGGGTGGCCGCCCGACCGGGTCGCCGCGCTCGGGCTCGCCCGGACGTTTCAACTCCCGCGGGTCTGCCGCCACATGACGGTGCTTGAGAACGTACTCCTGCCCGCGTGCGCGGACCACGGCCGGGCCTCGTGGTCCGCGGCGCGGGACCGCGCCGGCGCACTGCTCCGCGTGGTGCGGCTCGAGACGCTGGCGCACATGGAGGCACGGGTGCTGTCCGGCGGCCAGGCGATGCTGCTCCAACTCGCCCGCTGCCTCGCCGCCGAGCCGTTGGTGTGCTGCCTGCTGGACGAGCCGTTTGCCGGCGTCCACCCCGCGATCAAGGAGCGGATGATCGACACGATCCTCGAGGTCAACCGGACCCAGGGGGTCGCGTTTCTCATCGTCAGCCACGAGATGGCGGTGCTCGGACGGCTGGCCCGCCGGGTCTCCGTGATGCACAACGGATCGTGGATCGCCGACGGCGCGCTGGCCGAGGTGGCGCGCGATCCCCGCGTCGTGGAAGCGTACCTGGGCCGGACCGGGGTCGAGCTTGCCGCGGTCCCTCGCGCGTAGCCGCGTGCGTGCGACCCCGTTCCTCTGGGTGGGGGTGGCCGCGTGATGCTGTGGGTCGATCAGGTCGTCGCCGGATACCACGAGGGCATCGACATTCTCGACGGTCTTACGCTGCGCGCGGGGGCGGGACGCATCACGGCGGTGATCGGCCCAAACGGCGCGGGCAAATCGACGTTGCTCCGCGTCGTGTTCGGTCTGCTGCAGCCGCGGAGCGGCCGCGTGCTCGTCGGGGCGCGCGAGATCCAGCGGCTGCAACCGGACGAGCGCAAGCGGCTGGGCATCGGCTACGTGCCGCAGGGCACGAGCACGTTTCCACAGATGACGGTGGACGAGACGCTGCGCGTCGGCGGATGGACGATTCGGCACGATCGCACCCGCCTCCGCGAGGGGATCGCGCGGGTCTACGACCTGTTCCCCGCCCTCGCGGGACTCCGCCGGGCCCGCGCCGCCGTGCTCAGCGGCGGCCAGCTTCGCATGCTGTCGATCGCGAAGGAGCTGGTCGCCATGCCGTCGCTGCTGCTCGTGGACGAACCGACCGTGGGGCTGGCGCCGCGCATCGCCGAGGACGTTTACGGGCTGCTGCACCGAAGCCGGGCGCTCGGGATCACGATGCTGCTCGTGGACCAGAACATCACCGAGGCCGTAGCCTTGGCGGACGACGTGTACTTGGTCACGATGGGGCGGGTACAGCGCGCAGGGCCGCGGGAGGCGTTCGCGGCGGACCTTCGCGGGATCGTCCAGGAGGCGTTGATCGGATCCGAGCTCGCATGACACGCGATTGGAGGTGAACGAGGATGCAGCGAGGTATCGTCGCCGCGGTGATCGCGATCGTGCTCGCCGGCGGGGCCGGCGCCGGGATCGGCTGGGGTGCGACGTCGGGTCCGCTCGTGCTCGGCGTGCTCACGCCGCTGTCGCCGCCCGGCGATCCGGCGGCCGGACAGCTGATCGTTCAGGGGGCACAGCTCGGCGAACAGTACATCAATACGGTGATGGGCGGGGTGTTCGGGCCGAAGACGTCCTGTGCGCTTCCCGCGACGCCGGTGACGGTCGCCGTCGAGGACGACAGCGGGACGCCCGAGAAGTCCGTCGCCGGCTTCCGGCGTCTGGTGACGGAGGAGCACGCGGTCGGCGTGTTTGGCGCCTTCCACAGCTCCGCGATGCTCGCCACCGCGCCGCTCGCGGACGAGACGGGCGTGCCGTACATCTCCACCCAGGCGTCCGCGGCGGACATTACCGGCAAGCACTTCCAGGCCGTCTTCCGTACGCACCCCGTCGATCCGGATCGTGCCGCCGCCTGGATCGGGTTCATTCAGGCGCAGGGCTGGCATAAGGTCGCGATGCTGGCGGAGAACACGGACTACGGGATCGGCCTCGCCGAGGCCACAAAGACCTTGATCGCCCAGAAGAAACTCAACATCACGCTCGACGCCGTGATCTTCGACCGCACCTCGGCCGACCTGACGCCGCAGCTGTTGAAGTTCAAGGCGGAGAAGCCGGACATCGTGCTCAACGTCGGCGTCGGGACGCCGGCGTATCTGATCATCAAGCAGGCGCACGACATCGGGCTGTTCCCGCAGACGCCGATGCTGGCCTCCTACGACTTCCCGGTGCGCCCGGAGGAGTACTGGAAGAACCTCGGCCCGACGGGGACGTCGCTCGCCTTCATCTCGTACTTCCATCCCCGGATGGCGCTGAGCCCGCTCGGCACGTGGGCGGCCGTCGAGTACGCAAAGCGCTTCCACTCCACCGCGGTGTACAGCAACCTGAACTCGTTCGGCGACGCGGTGATCCTCGCCGAGGCGATGAACCAGGCCTGCAGCCGCGACCCCCGGCGCATCATCGCGCAACTCGAGCGGGGGCGATTCGACACGTGGATCGGCAACGGGGCGACGTTTCCCCGCGCAGCCGGCGTGTACTGGCACCAGTGGTCGCCGCCGCTCGTGATCCTCCAGTACACGAAACAGGACGAAACCTACGATCAGGCGCCGATCCTCTATCCGCCGGCGTTGAAGACGGGCACGTTCGAGGCGGCCCGCTAAGCTGCGAAGGAGGGACCGGGACCCGCCCCCACGGAC
Source organism: bacterium (assembly GCA_035295165.1). Lineage (NCBI taxonomy): Bacteria > bacterium. The sequence continues at coordinate 9,763 of DATGJN010000006.1, read as the reverse complement.
GCGCGCGATGGATGCGACCCTGCTCGCCCAATACGTGCTCGCCGGCTTGGTCATCGGCGCGATCTACTGCCTGATGGCGGTCGGGATCACGTTCATCTACAGCGTCATGAAGATGATCAACTGGGCGATGGGCGAGTTCTACATGATCGGCGGGTACGCGCAGTATCTCTTGCTCGCCGATTGGCTCGGGCCGGCACGCTGGTACCTCGCGCTGCCGCTCGCGATCCTTGGCGTTGGCGTGCTCGGCATGATCGTTGAATGGGCGCTCCTCCAGCCGATGTTTGCGGGCCGGCTCGAGCGGTTGGACGAGTACGCGACGATCATGACGATCAGCCTGACGGTGCTGTTCCGGAATCTGGCCGTGGTGGTGTTCGGGCCGTACCAGTTCTCCCCGCGCGACTATGCGCCCCCGGTCCAACTCGGCCCGCTGCCGATCAACGGGAGCCGGTTCGTCGCGTTCCTCGGGGCGGTGGTGCTCCTGGCGCTGTTCGACTGGGTGGTGCGGCGGACGTGGTTCGGCCTGGCGCTCCGGAGCGTGGCGCAGAATCGGATCGGGGCGCTGTGTGCGGGCATCAGCCTGCCGCGGATCGACATGCTCGCGTTCGGGATCGGCGTGGCGTTGGCGGGAGCGGCGGGGGCGCTGCTCGCGCCGGTGTTTCTCGTCTATCCGCAGAGCGGCGCGCTCAGCACGGTGAAGGGGTTTGAGATCATCGTGATCGGCGGCCTCGGCTCGCTGCCGGGCAGCGTCGTCGGCGGCCTGTTGCTCGGACTGGTGGAGAGCCTGGGCTCGGTGCTGATCGCTCCGTCGTTTCGGGACGTGTACGGATTCGGGCTGTTGCTGCTGATTCTGGCGTTCCGTCCGACGGGCCTGTGGGGCGAGCGCGCCAGGGAGGCGTAGCGCCGGTGGACGACCCGGCCGGCCGCGGGGGTCCGGCCGCGCTCGCCGGCGGGCTGCTCGTGGCGGCGTTGTTGCCGCTCGCGTTCGGCAGCTACCAGATTCACGTGCTCACCGTCGCGTGCTACTACGTGATCCTGGCGTCCAGCTGGAACCTCATCGCCGGCTACACCGGGCTGTTCTCGCTGGCACATCACACGTTTGCCGCGATCGGCGCGTATGCGTCGGCGTTGCTCGTGATCCGGACGGGCGCGCCGATCCCCGTCGGCGTCGCCTGCGGAGGCGCGCTCGCGTGCGCGGCGGGCTACGGTCTCGGTACGGTCACGCTGCGCATGCGCATGCTCTATCTGGCGCTCGCGACCTGGGCGTTCGCGGAGTCGGCGCGAATCGTCGTCTCGATGGAGTACGGCGTCACCCGGGGGGATCTCGGCCTGGCGGTGCCCAGGCTGCTCGCGACCTCATCGCCGGTGCCCTACTACGAGGCGTTCCTGGCGTGCGCCGCAGCGACGGTGGCGGCGCTCGCGCTGTTGCTTCGCTCGCGGATCGGGTACCGGCTGCGGGCGATCCGAGACGACGAGGGCGTCGCCCGCGCCGCCGGCGTCAACACCGTGCGGTGGAAGCGCTTCGCCTTTGGCGTGAGCAGCGGCATCGCCGGGCTCGCCGGCGCGCTCTACGGCCACTACATCGGGTTGCTGAGTCCCGTCGCGATGCAGTTCGACGAGATGGCGCTGATCATCATCATGGTGATTCTCGGAGGCCAACGCACGCTGGCCGGGCCGGTGCTGGGGGCCGTCGTCGTGGAAGTTGCCTCCGAGGCGCTCCGTGCCTACGGCCAGCTGCGCATGGTGGTCTTTGCGCTCTTGGTCGTGGCGGTGATGCGGCTCTATCCGCCTGGGCTCGTGGGGCTCGGCCGCCTGCTGTGGGCCCGGGCGACCACCGCTCGCCCGGCGTCCAGTGGCTGACCCTCGTGTCGGCGCGCCGTCCACCGCGCGGGACGTTCGACGGGGAGCGGTCCCGTCAGCGGCGAATACCCCAACAACCGGGCGGCGCCGCGTCACGGACGGGCCGCCCAACGAGACGATCCCGGAGGGACTGGTGATGCACCTGTCTAAGGCCGCACGTGAGATCACCCCGTCGATGACGATTGGGATGGACGACCGCGCGCGCCAGCTCAGACGGAAGGGGGTCGACGTCCTCAGCTTCGCCGCGGGCGAGCCGGATTTTGACACCCCGGAGCCGGTCAAAGAGGCCGCGATCACGGCGATCCGCGAGGGCTTCACGAAGTACACCGGCCCCGCGGGCATTCCGGAGCTGCGCGAGGCCGTCGCAACGCGCCTGCGAGAGGACTACGGTGCCGCGTACGACCCCGAGGAGGTCGTCATCACCGCGGGAGGCAAGCCGGCGCTCTACTTCGCGCTGCGTACGCTCTGCGACCCGGGAGACGAGGTCTTGGTCCCGGTGCCCGCGTGGGTCTCGTACACGGAGCAGGTGCGGCTTGCGGGCGCGGTGCCGATCGCGGTGCCCACGAACGCGGGCGACGACTGGCAGCCGCGGCCCGAGCAGATCGCGCGGATGATCGGGCCGCGCACCCGGGCGATCATCGTCGACTCGCCCCACAACCCGACCGGTGCCGTGTACACGCGCGAGACGCTGGACGGCCTGGTCGCGCTGGCCAAGCAGCACGACGGGTTCTACCTGCTGAGCGACGAGATTTACGAGAGCATGGTCTACGACGGAGCCCGTCACACCTGCGTGCCCGGGACGTGGCCCGAGGCGCGCGACAAGATCGTGCTCCTCAACTCGATGTCGAAAACGTATGCGATGACCGGGTGGCGCATCGGGTACGCGGCGGCGCCCAAGCCGATCGCGTCGGCGATCACGGACATCCAGGCGCACCTGGCGGGGAACCCGAACTCCATCGCGCAGAAGGCCGCGCTCCACGCCCTGACCGCTCGGATCGATCTCTCCGCGATGGTCGCAGAATACGACCGCCGCCGGAAGTACATCGTCGCGCGGCTCAACGAGATTCCCGGTGTCGAGTGTGGGACCCCGAAAGGTGCGTTTTACGCGTTTCCGGACTTCCGCGGCGTGCTCGGGCGGGGGGGCCGCCCCGCCACGTCGCTCGCGCTCGCGGAGCATCTTCTCGATCAGGCGCACGTGGCCGTCGTGCCGGGGGAGGCGTTCGAAGCGCCGGGCTACCTCCGGTTGTCCTATGCGACGTCGATGGCGCGGATCGAGGAGGGGCTGAACCGGATCGCGCAGGCGCTCGCCGCCCCGTTCGGGACGGCGCCCCGCTCGGCTGCGGCGTCCGCCCGCGCCGTCCGGCGGGACGGTTCTCGCTGAGGAGCACGCCCCGACCCATGCCGCGCCCCGCGTGATCGGGGCGCACGAAGGAGTGATGAGCTCATGATGTTGCCGGAGCAGTTTCGCAACGAGCCGTTCCGTGACTTCTCGACCGACGCGGCGCGGCGGGAGATGCTGGAGGCGGTCCGATCGGTCGGCGCCGAGCTCGGGCGCGAGTTTCCGCTGTGGATCGACGGCAAGCCCGTGCGCAGTGCAAAGACGTTTCAGTCGATGAACCCGTCGCAGTCCGAGCAGGCGGTGGCGGTGCTCCACCAGGCCGGCGCCGAGGATGTGGAGGCCGCGGTGCAGGCGGCGGCCCGCGCCTACGAGTCGTGGCGGTGGGTGCCGGCCGAGGAGAAGTCGGCGCTGCTCATGCGCGCGGCGCATATTCTTCGACGCCGCCGCATGCGCGCGGCGGCGTGGATGTGCTACGAGGTCGGCAAGAACTGGGCCGAGGCCGACGGGGACGTCGCGGAGGCGATCGACTTCGTCGAGTACAACGCGCGCGAGATCCTGCGGTACGCCCAGGGCCGGCCGCTGCCGCCGATCGAAGGCGAGATGAGCGAGTACACGTACATCCCGATCGGGGTCGTCGCGGTGATCTCGCCGTGGAATTTCCCGCTGGCGATTCCCACCGGGATGGCCGTCGGCGCGATCGTGTCCGGCAACACCGTGGTGATGAAGCCCGCGAGCGATTCGGCCGCGGTCGCCTACCAGATCCTAGACGCCCTGACCGAGGCCGGGCTGCCGCCGGGGGTGCTGAACCTGATCCCGGGCCCGGGCGGGGTGGTGGGCGAAGGGCTCGCGACCCACCCCAAGGTGCGCATGATCGCGTTCACGGGGTCCCGGGAGGTCGGCACCCACCTGTTCGAGCTCGCGGCCAAAACGCCGCCGAGCCAGATCTGGCTCAAGCGCATCATCGCTGAGATGGGCGGCAAGAACGCGATCATCGTCGACGACGAGGCGGATCTCGACGAGGCGATCGCGGGCGTGGTGGCCTCGGGGTACGGCTATCAGGGACAGAAGTGTTCCGCCGGCTCCCGCGTGGTCGTGACGCCGAAGGCGTACAAGCCGCTCACGGAGATGCTGGTCGAGCGGGTGCGGCGCCTCGAGGTGGGGCCGGGACCGGAGAACTTCCCGGCGGGCCCCGTCATCAACGCGCCGGCCGCGCAAAAGATCCTCGAATACGTCGAGGTCGGCAAGCGCGAAGGGCGTCTCGCCGTCGGCGGGGGGCGCGCACGGGAGGGCGGTCACTACCTGGCGCCGACCGTGTTCCTCGACATCGCCCCGGACGCGCGGATCGCGCAGGAGGAGATCTTCGGCCCCGTGGTCGCCGCGATCCCGGCGAAGACCTTCGACGACGCGCTCAGGATCGCCAACGGGACGGCGTTCGGACTCACCGGTTCCGTGTACTCGCGCAATCCGGAGAAGCTTGCCAAGGCGCGGCGCGAGTTCCTGTGCGGCAACCTGTATCTGAACCGGAAGTGCACCGGGGCGATGGTGGGGACGCACCCGTTCGGCGGGTTCAACATGTCCGGGACGGACAGCAAAGCGGGCGGACCGGACTACCTGCTGAACTTCCTCCAGCCCAAGGTGGTGGCCTACAAGTACCGGTAGACACAGGGGCGGGCCCGCCGCGTTCGCGGCCGGGCCCGCCGCCGGAATCCTACAGCGGGATCACGGGCAACACGACGTGGGACGGACGCTCCGCGTCGTGGAAGATCGTCTGAACGGCGGTCTGCGCCACGAACTCCCGACCCAGCGGGCCGCCCGTGTTCGGGTTGACATCGAACCGGGGAAAGTTCGACGACGAGATGTGCACGCGGATCTGGTGTCCCCGTTGGAACACCAGGCTCGTGGGATACAGCGTGATCGTGAACTCGTAGACCTTGCCCGGCTCCATCAACTCCGGCGTTTCCCACGAGTGGCGGTACCGCGCGCGGATGATCGAGTCGCCGATGTTCAGCTCGTACCCGTCCGGGTAGTCGGCGTTCGGCGGGTACACGTCGATCAGCTTCGCCGTGAAATCGGTGTCGGGCGCGGTGGACGCGGCCCAGAGTTTGACGACGACCGTGCCCGTGACCTCGACGTCCCGATCCAGCACCGGCGTCGAGAACACCAGCACGTCCTGCCGCGCGGAGAGGGGGAGGGAGTCCTTCGCCCCGAACACGTGCGGGCCGCCTCGCTGGTCGAACCCGCCTCCGGGCATGAGGTCGTAGCCGACCGAAATGTTGCCGCCGATCGTGGGCACCGGATCCTTCGGGTCGAAGACGTAGCGCGACGGCGCGGCGCCGGCCGGCGGCGGCGTTGGCGACACCCCCCCGCCGGGCTGCAGGTAGAACGGCGTGTACTCGGTGCGCGCGAGCGGCCACTCCCGCTCGAACCGCCAGCTCCCCCCGACGTCGAGCTTGTTGGTTCCCGCGATCTTGCGCCCCGAACCGCCGCCCATGACGAAGATCTGGACCGGCGGGCTGTCCAGCACGCCGTGATGCTGCCCTTTCAGCACCGCGTCGAACCACCGCAGGCGAAAGTAGTTGTAGCCGAGCGGGGCGTCCGGCCCGAACTCGGCGTCGCCGGAGTACGAGAGGTCGATGTTGCCGCCGCCGTGGATCCACGGGCCCATCACGAGGCGTACGGGCCCCTTCTTGCGGCGGCCGAGCTCGACGTAGTTCGTGACGGTCGACCGCGCGTACGAATCGTACCAACTGCCCAGCAGATAGATCGGCACGTCCGCGTGCCGATCGTACAGGTCGTCGATCGAGTACGCCGGCCGGCTGCGCCAGTAGTCGTCGTACTCGCCGTGCTGCCAGATATCCATCAGCCACCGCTCGTAGGACGGAACATGGCGAAGGGGGCTCAGGCCGGGCTTCAGCGGGTGCCGCCCGAGCCACGACCGGATGTCCGCCCACGCCTGCCGCATCGCCGCGCGCTTCACGGGGTCGGCGGCGACCTCGTTCGACGTCGTCGCCATCATGAACGCGTAGATGAAGAAGCGGACCTCAAGCGCGCCGCCCTGCCGCATCGAGGCGGTGTGGTAGTTGTGGAACCCGTGGCTGACGAACTGCGCGGCGAGCCCGGGCGGGTTCATGGCGGCGAGGCCGGTTTGCGTGCAGGACGAATAGGACAGACCGATCGTCGCGACCCGCCCGTCGCACCACGGCTGCGCGCGCACCCATGCGACGGCCTCGACCCCGTCGGGGCCCTCGTTGCCGAACGGGTACCACTCGCCCTCCGACGCGAAGCGCCCCCGCACGTCCTGGATGACGACCGCGTAGCCGTGGCTGGCGAAGAACTTCGCGGCCATGACCCCGGCGGGGCCGAGCTTGTCGTACGGCGTGCGTTCGAGCAGCACGGGCCACGGGCCGCCGCTGGACGGACGATAGACATCAGAGGCGAGTTTCGTCCCGTCGTGGAGCCGCATCATCATGTTGCGCTCGCTGGTCACGTCGTACATCAGCACGGTAGATGCACCCCCGATTCGCGTCGACAATGACTTAGGTGGCAGCGCCGACGGGTCCTCGTGCGCGACCGGACAAAGGGGAGTGCGCCTCCGAAGAGTAGTTAACAGACCAGGACCATGTCGACCACCAGGAGGCGGGCGTGCCACGGGTCAAGGTCGTGACGACGGTGCGGGCGGCGCTCGGGGCGGGTGTCGAGGACGCGCTCGGCGCGCTCGGGGCGGAGTTGGTGGAAATCCCAGGCCCTGACGACGAGGCGTTCCTGGGCGTCGCGCGCGACGCCGACGCGCTGATCGGCGGGGGGCGGCCCATCACCAGGAGCATCATCGCCGGGCTCGGGAAGTGTCGGGTGATCGCGCTCGGCAGCGTCGGCGTCGACTCCGTCGACGTCGCGGCCGCCACGTCGCGCGGGATCCCGGTGACCAACGTCCCCGACACGTTCATCGAAGAAGTCGCAGACCACGCCATGATGCTGATCCTGGCCACGTTCCGCAGGGTGGTCGTCATGGACCGGTTCGTGCGAGAAGGGCGATGGCGAGAGGGGCGACCGCTCTTGTCCCAGTTTCCAAGGTTGATGGGCCAGACGCTCGGGTTCATCGGCTTTGGGCACGTCGCGCGGGCCGTCGCGATCCGGGCCAAGGGGTTCGGAGTGCACATGCTAGCCCATGATCCCTACGTGGAGGAGTTGGTCATGACCCAGCAGGGCGTGGAGCCGGTGGGATTGTCCGAGCTCCTGCAGCGCTCCGACATCGTTTCCATGCACGCTCCGGCGACGGCGGATGCCCACCGTCTGTTGACCGATGAGCATTTCCGGTCGATGAAGCGGACGGCGCTGTTCATCAACACGGGCCGCGGCCAGACCGTGGCCGAGGGGGCGCTCATCAGGGCGCTCGACGAGGGGTGGATCGCGGCCGCGGGGCTGGACGTGCTGGAGCAGGAGCCTCCGGCCGCCGGGAACCCGTTGCTGCGCATGGACAACGTTATCCTCACGCCACACGTGGCGTCGGCGTCGGCGCGAATGGACCCGGCCCGCTGGCGCCGGGTGGGGCAGGAGATCGCCCTCGTCTTAAGCGGTCGGTGGCCGATGAGCTGCGTGAACCCGTCGGTGCTGGCGCAGACCGGCCTCGCCCGGTGGCAGCCCCACTCGATGGAGCGGGGGCCGGGGGCCTGAGTTGCAGGAGTGAGTTCGCGCAGGAGACCCTGCCGCACCATGCGAGGGCAGCCCCGCCCCCGGACGGGCGTGGCAGCGAGACGTCGTCATCCCGGGGGTGGACGGTGCGGTTTTCGTCGATGATCCATGCGGTGGATCTGCACGCGTGCGGAGAACCCGGCCGCGTCATCGTGGGCGGTGTGCTCGACGTGCCCGGCCGCACCATGTTCGAGAAGAAAGTCTACCTGGAGACCCATGCGGACCACCTTCGAAAGCGCATGCTGCGCGAACCCCGAGGGTATCCGGCCGCCAACTGCAACCTGATCTTACCGGCGACGCAGCCCGGGGCCGACGCCGGCTTTGTCATCATGGAGCAAACCGAGTATCCGCCGATGTCCGGGAGCAATACAATCTGCGTCGTGACGGCCCTGCTCGAGACCGGCATGGTGCCGGCGGTCGAGCCGGTGACGAACCTGACGCTCGACACCCCCGCGGGGTTGATCGCGGTTCAGGCGGCCGTCGCCCAGGGCAAGGTGACCCAGGTCACGTTTCAAAACGTGCCCGCGTTTGCGGTCCATCTCGACACCAAGGTGGAGGTGCGCGGACTCGGCACGGTGACGGTCGATGTGGCGTACGGCGGCATGTTCTATGTCATCGCCGACGCGTCCCAAGTGGGGCTGCGCCTGACGGCGGACGAAGGCCGAGACATCATCCGGATCGGCGAAATGGTCAAGGCGGCGACCAAAGAGCAGCTTCCCGTGGTGCACCCCGAGAACCCCAAGATCGCCGGGGTCACGATCGCGGAGTTGACCGCGCCGCCGACGCGCCGCGGGGCCACGGCGAAGAACACCGTCATCGTCTCCACCGGGACGCTCGACTGGTCTCGCCAGGCATCCTGGACGGGAACCTTAGACCGATCCCCGTGCGGGACCGGGACGTGCGCCAGGATGGCCGCGCTCCACGCCAAGGGGACGCTGCCCCTCCACGAGGATTTCGTGCACGAAGGGATCCTGGGGACCACGTTCACGGGCCGTCTCATCGCGGAGACCACGGTCGGGCCGTACGCCGCCGTGATCCCGCGCCTGTCCGGCCGGGCGTGGATCACGGGATTTGCCCAGTACGTCGTCGACGCAGACGATCCGTTTCCCAACGGATTTACTGTCGGCGACTTGTGGGGGCTGGGCGAGAACTGACCGCCGCGGAGGCGTCCCGGCCCGGTGCGCTCGACGCCGGCGGTCGTCCGGGGAGGCCCGGACCGGCGCCGCGGCGACGCCGGGCAGGGATTCGGATGAACGGCCTGGCCCGGTTCTTCTGACGGAAGGGGGGGTCGGGGTCAGCGCGTAAGTCTCCGGGTACGATGAGCGGGCGTCGGGGGTTGTGGAAACGGCACGAGGTGTGGCGATGAGCGTGACCCTTTCCGTTCAGGCGGATGCGCTCTCCGCCGAGGCTTTGCAGGACCTCACTCGCGATCTCTGCAGAACATTGAACAGAGAGACCGACGTGCGGGCCACGCTGGCCGAAGCCCCGACCGGCCCGGGTGCCCGGGCCGCCGGGATCGAGCAGACCAACATTCTCATCCAGGTCCTCGCGCACGGCGGCGGTGTGGTCGTGGGGGAAACGGTGCTCATGCTGCTTCGGCCGTACTTCGAACGCCTCCCTTCGCTCTTGATCAGGGCGCAGGGCGGTGGCGGGAAGGCCGCCACCCTCAGCCTCGAGAGTCTCCACCCGGAGCGTCTGCAGCAGACGGTCGGGCAAATCCAAGACGTCCTGGGGGGCGAGGCATGAGACACCCTGTGTCAAGCCCCCAGTCATCAAGCCGGTTTGGGCGCGGGGATGGTGAGGCCTTGTGCGGTCGTATGGTGGCTGAGTTGGTAGGGGGTCGAGGATTGCCAACAGCGCCAGAGGACGCGGAGCCAC
>DATGJN010000005.1 GCA_035295165.1 bacterium | reverse complement strand
GATCCCTCGCGATCGCCGCCAGCGACTTGCCAGACTCCCGCACCAACCGGACTGCCTCCGCTCGAAACTCCTTCGCATACGGTGGGCGTGTCTTCCCCACGGTGGACTCCTCTCTGGGGTCTTGACCCCCTAACGATAGGGTGTCCACCAAACCGGGTCAACTCCATAGAGAAGGAAGGGACTCCCTCTCTGCGCGGACGGGGGACTTTCAGGGGGTTCTCAGCGCGGCAGGACAGTGTAAACGTCTACCGAAAAGACAGGCTAAGATTCAATGGGAACATGACACAAAAACCACGGAAGCATATAGCCATCTCGGGCTGAAGGGGGAGAGTAGTGAGATCTTTCGAGTCGTACCCTTGGGGCAAGCTCAGCCGACGCGCGTTATTGGCGGGAGGATTGGCGCTCGGCGGGGCGGCGGCGCTTCATGCTGGCATGGCCCGCAGTTTGCCGGGAGCGTTGGCTGCAACCGCTCAGACGCCAAAGCGCGGCGGCACGCTCATGGGCGCCCAGGAGGTCGATCCGATTAGCCTGGATCCGCACAAGAGCGTTTTTGCCTCGCTGCAAGCGTACGAGCCCATCTACGAGAGCCTGACCACCTACGACGAAAAGACGCGCGTGGTGCCGGCGCTCGCCCAGAAGTGGGAGATCACAAACGGCGGCAAGACGTATCTGTTCCACCTTCGGCCGAATGTGAAGTTTCACAACGGCCAGTCGATGACTGCTGAAGACGCACAGTACAGTATACGCCGCGTACTAGATGCCAAGACTGCGTCGCCGTTTCGAAGCTGGTTTACTTCAATCAACGAAATCAAGATCATTGATCCCCTGACGGTGGAACTGACCCTCAACGCCCCGTACCCGGATCTCCTGGGCGCGTTCGCTGCGCTGACGGCGTCTGCCATTATTCCGAAGGGGTTTGCGGAGCGGGAGAATCTCGCGATCAAAGCCATTGGGACCGGTCCGTTCAAACTAGTCGAGTACGTGCCACAGGACCACATCACGTACGTGCGGAACGCGGATTACTGGGATCAGCCGCTGCCGTACCTCGACGGGATGACGTTCAAGATCATGACGGAGGAAATTGCCCGGGTCAGTGCGTTGCGCGCAGGCCAGATCGAATACGCGGCCCTGGGTGCGCAAAGCGCGGCACTACTTGGGAACATGTCCGGGATACACGTTCTGAAGTCGCCGTATGCCTGGCTTGGAATGCACCATATCAACGTGAGCAAGAAGCCGCTCGATGATGGGCGGGTGCGCCGCGCGCTGCGTATGGCGGTAGACACACGCGAGATCATACAGAAAGCTGTGTACGGTGGGGGGGTGCCGTCGGGGCCCATCAACACCGGGTTCGCGGATTGGTCTCTCGACCCGCGGACGCTGCCATACCTCACGCCCGATGTGGACGGCGCCAAGAAGCTGTTGGCCGAGGCTGGGCATCCAAACGGCGGCTTCGCGATCGAGATCAAGTGCTCGCCCCAATATCCTGAGAGCGTGGCCAGCTCGCTGGTGATCCAGCAGGCGTTGAGCAAGCTGAACGTCAACGTGAACGTCGTTCAGATGGAGTGGGGAGCCCTCGTCAGTGCCGCGCGCCAGGCCGCGGAAACCGGCGGGAAGGAGGGAGATCAGGTCTTCGGCTTTCCCCAAACGTTCCGCCCCGGCCCCGACGGATACATCTATCCGTGGTTCCATTCTCAAGGAACATTCAACTTTGGTGGGTACCACAATCGCACGCTTGACCCACTCATCGTGCAGGCACAAACGATTTCCAATCATGACGAGCGCCGGAGCCTCTACATCGAGATCCAACGGATGCTGTTGACGGATTCGCCGTCTTGGTGGTGGTACGCGAAATTCAATATCGAGGCACTGTCGTCGAAATTCCGCGGATACTCGCAGTCATTCACCGGTCTTCGGATGTTCTTGAAAAAGACCTGGATCAGTAGTTGAGTCGTCTGGTGAAGAAGATCTACGGGGAGAGGCCACTGCGCTCGTTATAGTAGAGCGCGTATCGCACAGCATCCAGTAAAGTGTCGCAGAAGAGCGTTCCATCCGGCGAGGGATGAAATCTCTGCACTGGATATTAGGAGGCATATCGATGTGTACAATTGGCGCGATCACAGGAAGGGATCGAGCCGGTGAAGTCCGATCGTTCTTGTTGAAGACTGCTGATTGCTGGGCGGGGTGCGAGTTCCACCATTCGATAGAGACGAGCGAGGGAGGGGTCCGACGAATCGACTTTTCAGTTGAGCCACAACTCGGCGTGAATTCTGGCTTGAACGAGTATGGATTGGGAGTAGTCATCTCGTACTCCGATTACCGGTTCCGTGATCCGGAGATCTACCCTCGGGAAGAAGTCTTCCGAGATGCATTTATTAGCTCCGAGAAAGAACCCCGGACTCAGATGAATCACCTGGTTCTTTCACACTGCAAAAGTGTCCCGCAAGCAGTGGAATTCATCGAGCGATTCGTGACGAGACATCCAGAGATGATGGGTGGCAACCACCTGCTCGCTGATGCCACTGGCAATGTTGCGATCGTTGAGCAGTGCGAGGGTAAGACCGCGGTAGCTGACTACTCACAGGTTGGGTACGCTGGACGTGGCAATAATTCATCGCTGCTAATCCGAGATAAGCAGGCAAGTATTTCCATAATTCACGACTGCCTCAAGCGCCAAGAACAGATGGAGGCGTTTCTAAAATCGCAGGTGGGCGTTCTCGAGAATGGCGATGGGCCTCGGTTTATTGAATCGGCAAAGGCTCTACTTGGTTCTCACGCGGGCAGTCCGGATCAGACGGGGTCAATCTGTGTCCATGGGCTGCAGGTGCGCGGAACCCGGGCCCCGGCCATTGGCCGGTTTGGGACGGCGCCGTTTTGGACAGCTACCGCATTGGTTCTCGATCTTCGGCGGCGAGAGATGCTATTTTCGGTGAAGAATCCTTGTCAGGGTGAATGGCGAAGCTTGAACTTGACATAGGCTTCAATACCCCGAAGTCGTGGTGCGTCGGCTTCAGTATCGCGGATGTGTCCTGTACGTGGCGATGCGTAGTCATTCACTAGACCGGGGATCTTTCTCCATGTGATATGGCTGCAGATTGAGATAGCCGTCATGTGTATCAACGATGAGTTTCTTTGTGCGAGGTTGTCTCGGCCTACGGAGGGGGCACGGGCTAGTCCCTAGGTCGTAGGGTCGGCTAGCGGAACGAAAGCAGGGTTAATAGTGGGCGGTCGAACAGGAGGATTGCGATGCTTCCGCACGGAGCTGCCCATCGGCCTGCCGTGTGCGGTACCCGCGGCGTTGTCACGTCGGCGCACTTCCTCGCGTCCATGGCTGGCGCCGAGATGTTGCTGGAAGGGGGAAACGCTATGGACGCCGCCATCGCAACGGCGGTGGCGTTGAATGTCGTTGAGTTCTATCGGTCGGGCCTCGGGGGCGCGGGTGTCATGGTTGTGTCATCTGCGCGGCGGCGCGAACGACTAGCTCTGGACTTTACCGGGTTTGCACCGCACGCGAGCGACCCGGCGCGGACGGCCGCGGACGAGCTGCAGGTTGGGCCCAAAGCTGCGCTAACCCCTGGTGCACTTGGCGGCTGGCTCGCCGCCCTGGAGCGATTCGGCACCATGCCGCGCGACAAAGTCTTCGCGCCGGCCATTCGACTTGCAGAGCGGGGATTCCCTCTCAGCTTGAGGACGTGCGACTTTCTCCGTCTTGCTCTACCACGGCTTGCTGCGTCGGATGAAGGCCGGCGGGTCGTACGTGGTGGTGGCACGCCACGACCAGGCGCGATTTTCGTTCAAGCGGACATGGCCAGAACGCTTCGCCAGATCGTCGAAGGCGGCGCCGGTGTGCTGTACGGCGGGCCCCTGGGCCGCGCCATTGCCAACGGTGTTGAGCAACACGGGGGGTGGCTGCGCGAGTCGGATCTAGAAGCATACAAGCCTCACTGGCAATCGCCACTCGGGGGCAATTTTGATGGCGTCGATCTAATCATTCCACCGCCACCGTGTTCAGGGTGGCAGATCTTGGAGACATTGCACATCCTTGAAGGGTTCGAATTGAAGTCACTTGGTCATAACTCCGCGGATTACTTGCACCTGTTCATCGAAGCTGCGAAGCTTGCTGCTAGCGATCGGGTCGCGTATGCGCACGCGGAACAAGCGCCGGTGCGTAGTTTGATAACCAAAGCCTATGCTGGCGAGCGACGGTTGCACCTGGATCGCCTACGTGCAAGTGCAAGCGGCGGCGAGCGATTCAGCCGAGATGTCTTGCCCGGGCAGGTACCACCGGGGCGCCCGGACCTTCTTGCAGAAGAAACGACGCATTTCGCCACGGCAGACACCGACATGGTCGTGAACGTGACGCAGAGCCTTGGCAACATGTTTGGGTCGGGATTTATGGTCCCGGGAACAGGCGTGTTTCTGAACAACTTTCTCGCGTGGACGGATCTTGATGCTGAAAGCCCGAACTATCTCCGGGGCGGGGAGCAGATCGAGCTCATGATGACGCCCGTGCAAGCATTTCGGGATGATCGATTCGCCTTGTCCATTGGTACTCCGGGCTCGTATGGCATCTTGCAGACGACTCCGCAGATGATCTTGAATCATCTCGTGTTCGATCTGAACATTCAGGAAGCGATTGAGGCGCCCCGCGTCTGCACACGACGAAAGCGGGCTATTGATGTCGAGGCACGAATTCCCGCGGCGATCCGCAGCGCGCTCGCGACCCGCGGACATGAGATCAATCTCTTGGACGAGCATGAGGGCTGGTCATGGACCCTCGGCGGTGCTCACGGGATTGCGCGCGACGCCGAATCTGGATCGCTCGCGGGCGGAGCGGACCCACGACGCGACGGCTATGCCATTGCGATTTGAGCGCGATCGCGTAGCTTGTTGCTGCAGCGCAAACGATCGGACCTGATGTCGAGCGATCCGAGGAGCGCTGCCAAGCCCAGCGGGTTGATCGGTTGATCATTTCGCCATTCTGACGAGGGCGAACTCCTCGGCGGCCTTACTTACGAGGGGCTGACACGTGTCACGAAACGCCCGGTGTTGGCGCTCTGGATCATCGCCCTCGGTCGGGCTGGCAACGACCGATAGCTTTCTGATCGCGACGCTCCCACTCGCTTTCGACTCCGGCTCTCTGTTGGGCATTCCGATCGTTGGGCTCGTGATCCCGTTCCGACAGGCCCTTCCCCTCCTCGGGATGGATCGGTTCGCACCAGTTCGCACCATTTTCGCCGAGGCTGTCATGCCTGCAAACACGGCGATGCACTATGTCTGCGCAGTGATGCTGTTGTTGCGCGTGCCGCGGGCGAGCAGCCACCGGGTCTGAACACGCCCATATGGGCGGCTCGGCGCGCAGTCCCGGCTCGATCTAAGACGCGTCCAGATGTGCCAGGATCGCCTCAGATGAATCCCGTGTGGACCACCGATCCCCCCCCCCAGGGCAGGCCATGTTTCCCCACTTCCGTCGCAAATCCAAAAGTTGAAGCCGAACGCGCCGCTTCCACCCGCCTACCGCGTTCCTGCGGACCTGCGTGGTACCCACCTACCGGCACGCGGGCCAGCACGTCCGCGCCGTCTTGACCGATGGGGGGCCGGAGTCCTATGGACGCTTCCTGACCGCCTGTCGCGAGCTGGGGATCGAGCATCGCCGTACCAAACCGCGCCATGCGTGGACCAATGGCTTCGTCGAACGCTTGCAGGGGACGATCCTGAGCGAGTTGTGGCGGGTCGCCTTCCGCCGGACGTACTATACGAGCGTCGCGCAGTTGGAGCGCGATTTGCAGGCCTACCTGCGCTTCTACAATCGGGAGCGCCCGCATCAAGGGTACCGCCTGCAAGGGCGGACGCCGGCAACCCTGTTCGCCGGCAGAAAGGTCAACTAACCCATGCCGCTGGGCTCGATTGGAGTGCAAAAGTGTCAACACCTCGTCCACACTGGACACGCTAGACGAATACGGGCTCGCCGCGTCCGGCCTGCCGGGTCGCGGCGACAAGGCCGCTGGTCGCCTCCGGCAGATGGGCGCGCTCGGGGCAGAGGCGGGGCAGACGATGCTCGCCGAAGCCGAGGCGTTCGTGCGCTCGCGCGTTCCCGCGAGCACGGTCATACGGCGGGTGCAGCGGACCGGCATTCCGGAGCATGAGATCATCGCGGCGGCGCTCCGCCTGCCCAACACTCAAGCGTACTGTTCGAGGCCGGTCCCGGCCGACACGGACGGTAGCTCGTGACTTTTCCCAGCGCCGCCCTGCAAAACCTGCCAGTATACGAGAAAGACCCCGCTCCAGATGGACTGGGATCTCTCTCGCTGCGCGTCCTCCTGTAGGTTGGCCCGTCGTCGTCGGTTCGAATCCGTCATGGCGCGTCCGAACGGTCGAGTGATCCTGACCAACTCCAATCCGTTGGCGTTTCGCCGGGCTGTCCAAGCCGCCGCCGTCCTTGCGTCCTCTCGTTCTGGGCTTTGTCCCGCTGATCGAGGCTGACAACTTATCTCACGGGGACCTCCGTCCAACATGGGAGGTGCTCGGCGTGGGCTGCAAGTACGTATTGAATCCCCCTCCCGTCTTGAACCCCCACGAACAGTGCTAAACTGACGAAACCGCGTCAGTCGTCCACTGCAGTTCTCCCTACGCTACCAGGACGCGCTTTAAGGATTAGCCAGGTCGTGGATCCGGGGATGACGGTGCGTATGGAGATGTCGAAGGAGCTGCTGCCGCTAGCGATCCCGGGCCTCGGAGGAAGCGGAACATGACATTGACGCAGCGGCGGTAGCTGGGTACGGGCACCGCCAAGAATTGTCTCCAAGCTTGAGATGGTCTCAGATTCAAGTGCCTGCGTCCACCATGATGGACACCAGGCTTGCAGATTGCGCTGTCTGCCCCGCAAGGATGAGGTCTCTTTGTCGGGCCGGATTCTATTGCCTCACCAGGTCGAAGAGAACAAACCCCCACTCATCTGCCGTCCGCCGTGGCGGCCGAGGTTCATTCCGAGACCCACTCGTACGGTTGATCGAATTCCATTTGGTCCAGTCCCACAGGTTCAAAGCCGCGCTCACGGAGGCCGTCGATCAATTTTGGGAGCGCGGCGATCGTTGGGAGAGGACGGCTCAGGCGGGCTGCATCGTCGTCAGTCTCGGAACCATCGTGGAGATTAATGATTGATCCGTTGGCGAGATTTCGAGACTCGAGCACGCGCCGTACGATTTCGTTGGCATCGATTGGCTCGTAGTCGGCAGGATTGACGTCGGCGTAAATGATCTTGACTTCACATGACATTGCCAAGGGGGATTGCAGAACTACTGCAAAATTCTCGAGATAGTGGAAGCGAAGAAAGGCAGACGGCCTGCCCGTGATCGCAGTAATTACGGTCTCCGCGTGATCGAAGTCGCCGATATTCCTGATATGCGAGTAGCTCTGATTGCCTACGACGTGCCCGGCCTCTACGATGCGTTCTAGCGCCTTCGGGAATCGCTCCACCCACTTGCCAATGACGAAGAAGGAGGCTCGTGCGTTCTTTGCAGATAGGATTTCGAGCAATTGATCTGTCCGCGGTGGATTGGGACCGTCGTCAAACGTCAGCGCGACGATTGAGCGATCGCGGCGGCCGTGATTGTAGTATCGAACCCTCATGATTTCTTGTCCCCCTTGGAAAAAGTCACTACCGCCCCAACAATACTAATGAGCGTGTGAGTTCCTCGAGCAACGTTCCCCCCTAATAGAGTTGCTCTGCGTGTACCTTAAGGTGTTGACGACCTTTTCACGCCTTTCGGTGCTTCCGATGAACTTCTGTTCCAGGGGTGACGCGGGTCCGGGATCACCCGCCGATGACCGTCGCTTGTACAGAGCTTAAGCAGCTCGGCGGCTACCTGTTGCAGACGAGCAGAGCGGTTCTCTATTAGAGGCAGGTTGACGCTTGTCATGCGTTCGCCTGGGACAAGCCGCTCCCAGAGACTCGGGCGCTGATGTCCGCCTTGCGTGACACGTCGCCAGATTTCGTGTACTCGCTCCACAACGCCGGATTCGGCGGCGTCTATTACTACCCGTCTCGTCGCCTGGACGCGGCGTACGCGTTGCTCCACCAGATTCCGCACGAACTCGGATTGGTATTGTCGCTCGGCGAGCCGGAGATGCCTTGGGCAGTCGAGTGGGCGCCCGCCGTGTATCGGATCCCGAGCGTTCGCGATGCGTATGACTATCATGCGCAGTATGCGTCGGGAAACCCCGTGGAGCACATCGCCGGCGGCGGATCGAGTTGGGACTACCTGACGTCGTTCCGTGCCCCCGATCGCCTGCCCACGGTCTTAATCACGGAGCTACCGTACTTTCAGAGTCCGGACATCTCGGACCAGACGCCGACGACAGAAACGAAAGGTGCCGTGATTCTTAGCGGTGTTGAACGGACGCGCGACATGCTGGATGCCCTCTCCGGCCTGCTCGCCGAGGTCTCGGGCGAGGTGGTACAGGGCACCAGATTGATGAGGGCCTTTTCGTCGTTCGTAGCCTATCAGTCCAAGTCAATTGAGAGCAAGCGAACGTGGGCCAAAGAAGCACCTGGTATGTCGCAGCCCGCGACCGTGGCGCAGCGAGCTGATGAATTCTACGTCAAGACGTATTACAAGGTACTTATGGCGAGCATGCTGAACCGCGCGCTTGCGGCACACTTGCAAACACAGCGCGCGCCAGCAGTGATCGACGCACAGCAGCGACTGGAGCGATGGCTCACCACTTGGCTCAGTGATGTCGAGTCGCACCTATGCTACACTGCTATTCCCACCCGGACACTGGTGCAGGCGCAGTACGGAGCGATGCTGGCCGTCATGGGGCACATCGATGCATTCGAGTTCCGCAGTGACGGGTAACCTCCGAATGTCCGATCGCGAACGGCCGCACGTGCGTGGACGCGACCGGTCGGTTCCGGGATCGCGCGGCATCCTACGTTTCTGCGAGGGGCGCGGACGGGCAAGGTCGTCCTCTTTTCCGCCCCCGGCGAAGGCCGTGAGTCGGTTGAGATCGCACGCCTCGTCCTCGAAGAAGCGCGCAACGGCATCGCCTTCGACCGTATGGCAGTGCTGCTGCGCAAACCCGGCGCCTGCGCGCCGCTCCTTGAAACCGCACTTGCCCGCGCTGGTATCCCAGCCTACTTCGTTCAGGGAACAACCCGGCCGGATCCGGCCGGGCGCGCCTTCCTGACGCTTGTCGACTGCGCACTCGAGGGTTTGTCCGCCAAACGGTTCGCGGAATACCTCGCCTTCGGCCAGGTCCCATTCCAGACTCCCGACGCAGAAGGGTATCCGCACGCTGGTACCCCCATCGGTGGGGCCGAAGATGAATGGACGCCGCCCGGGGACGAAACCCTCGGCCCGGCGGCGACCTACCCCTTGCGGCAAGTCTCCACCGCGTCCACTGAAGTCGGTGAGAGGCAGGCGGGCATTCCCGTGGAGCATGACCAGCCCGCTCCGGCCGCTGACAACGTCCGTCTGCTTGAAGGCGGCCTCCGTGCCCCATGGAAATGGGAGGAACTCCTCGTCGAATGCGCAGTCATCGGCGTCGATGCTCAAGGCGGAAGGAGCGCTGCCGGACGGCGTAACGATTGGAGAGTTGGTGAGCCAGGCGTCGCACAACGAGAAGGAACTACACGACGACGCGGCGGCGGAGAACCATGGTGGCAACTCAACCGGGCATAGCGCTGGTCGTGGCAACCCCGGTGGACACGCTAACGGCAATGATGGTGGCAGCGGGGGCGGAATGGGTGGCGGGAACGGGAGTAGCGGTGGCGACGCGAACGGAGGTAATAACGGCGGCAACAGTGGTGGCAATGGGATGGGGAACGGCAACGGGAATGGTGGCAACGGAGGCGGGATGGCTGGCGGGAACGGCAATGGTGGTGGCGATGGCGGGATGGGTGGCGGGAACGGCAAGCACTAGCGCTCGTCCAGTGGTAACTAAGAGCTGGGAGCGCCACGAGACCAGGGGGCCACGTCGCAAGATCGGGCGCGGCCTTGCTCTGTCTGCGAAGGCGAGGGGGAGCGGACGCCCCATGGCTACAGGAGCGCACGATCGACACGGCGAACGGACGCGCACCAGCGCCATACGTCCCGAGGGGTGGTGCCATGCGGGTGCTTGAAGAGTCTGTCGTAACCTGTCCGATGTGTGGGACGATGGCCACGGAACGCATGCCAGCCGACGCCTGTCAAATCGTGTATCAGTGTCGCGGGTGCGGGGCGACGCTCAGGCCGAAGGCGGGGGACTGTTGCGTGTTTTGTTCATACGGGTCCGTGCCCGCCGGTGCAGCGCGAACGCAGTACGTCGCCGGACTCACCCTGATCCCGACAATCGAATGCGGAGAAGGCCGTGTCGTACGGTCAAGGCGTACCTCTTCGTGTTCGAGGGGGCTGTCGGTCGCTGGAGTCCCCGGAGAGGCGTGAAGGGCTTTGGCGAAACGTCCCGGTCGCTAACGTCGTCAGTGCGCTCGGCAAGGGAATCGAAGATCACATTCCCGAAGCCCGCAGAAACGGAACGGGGCTGACCCTGCCGGGGGCTTGCCACGATCCGAGCGACTTTCACATACATCATGAAAGTGCTTACAATAGGAAATCGCTTTTACTCGGGGTAGGGAGGGTACGTAGGAATTCGTCCGACTCACAAGCGCGAGGTCTTCGGTGAATGCCGAATGGACACAGTGCGCCCGTCGGCGCGGTGATCCAACGACGGGGCTATTGCGTTGTTGTGTACCAATGGTGCGAATGGAGGGAGGAGATAAGATTGAAGGATCTGACACGACACGGCGAAGCCGCTGAGACTGGGCGGTTGGGTCGCCGCGAGGCGCTGGCTCGTATGATCGCCCTTGGGATCTTGGGCGGTGGGATCGCGTCCGTAATCACCGCCGCGACTCCGAGGCCTGTCCGGGCCGCCGCGACGACCCGTGGAGCCGACGGGACGCTCAAGCTTCTCTACTGGCAGGCTCCGACCATCCTGAACCCGCACGTCGCCCTGGG
The DNA here is from genome assembly GCA_035295165.1 of bacterium. Lineage (NCBI taxonomy): Bacteria > bacterium. The sequence continues at coordinate 22,611 of DATGJN010000005.1, read as the reverse complement.
AAGCAAGGACTGGCACGCCGCCCGTCTGTGCTGCGAACCGCTGCTTACCGTCGACGCGGCGGGGACGCTCAGCCCGGTTCTCGCGGCAACCGTGCCCTCGCGGGCCAACGGTCACGTGGCGCCGAACGGTTCGTCGGTCATTTACACGCTGAAGCGCGGCATCCGCTGGGCCGACGGTCGGCCCTTTACGTCGGACGACGTCGTGTTCACCTACCAGTTCGTGGCCAATAGGGAGACAGGGGCAACCACGTACGGCACCTACACTAACATCGCGAAAGTGGAGCCGCTCGATCCCTATACGGTGAAAATCACGTTCAAGACCCCGACGCCAGCCTGGTACCTGCCGTTTGTCGGGCTGGAAGGGACGATCCTGCCCAGGCACGCCTTGGATGCGTACGTGGGAACCAATGCACGAAACGCGCCATTTAACTCGATGCCGTTTGGGACCGGGCCGTACGTGGTGGAGAGCTTCCGCTCCGGCGATCTCGTCGTCTATCGAATCAATCCGTACTATCGCGACCCGAGTAAGCCCGCTTTCAGCCAGGTGCAGCTCAAGGGCGGCGGGGATGCGACGTCTGCGGCACGAGCGGTGCTGGAGACGGGCGAGTACGATTACGCCTGGAATCTGCAGGTCGAGTGGCCGGTGCTGCAGCACATGGCGGCCGCCAGCAGCGGCCAGCTCCTTACGGCGCCCGGGCTAGGGGTTGAACAGATCTTCTGCAACATGACCGACCCGAACAAAACGGTGGACGGCCAGCGGTCCTCCTTGAAGGCGCCCCACCCATTCCTGACGGACGTCAAGGTCCGTCAGGCGCTGGCGTTGGCGATCGACCGACAGGCGATCGCACAGCAACTCTATGGGCTTGAAGCCGAGGCGACGCCCAACATCCTCACGATCCCGACGAACTTCGCGTCGAAGCGCACGAAGCTGGTGTTCGATCTCGCCAGCGCCAACCGGCTACTCGACGACGCGGGGTATCGTCGCGGGGCAGACGGGGTCCGTGCGAAAAGCGGCGTCCGTCTCGAGATGATGTTCCAAACGAGCGTCGACAGTTTGCGGCAAAAGGAGCAGGAGATCGTCAAGGCCGGCTGGGCCCAAATCGGCATCGCGACAACATTGAAGGCGGTGGACGCGAGTACGTTCTTTAGTAGCGCCCCCGGGAACAACGATACGTTTCCCCACTTCTACACCGACGTGGAAATGCTGACCACTGGCCCGCTCGGTCCGTTCCCGGCTTCATACATGGCCCGGTTCTACAGCGCCGATCCGGCGAAAAACATCGCCCAGAAAGAGAACAACTGGTCTGGGCTCAACATCTCCCGATGGGTGGACGTGCAGTACAATCAGTGGTACGAGCAGGTCCTCGTCGAGCTCGATCCGAGGAAGAGCACGGATCTTTGGATCAAGATGAATGATCGGGTGGTGGACCAGGCGGTGTCGATTCCGCTCGCCGACCGCAAGATCGTTTCGGCGCGCGCGAAGAGCCTGAACGTGGGACAGAACCTAACGCCGTTCGACACCGATACGCGCAACATTGCCGACTGGAGGCGCGTGTGACCCTCCGCCCGGCCAGGAGGGGGGTTTGCCTAGAGTGTCCAGGGCGGAGAGGTGCTGACGCTCTGCCAGGCCAACCGAGCCCCGTGCCCGAGGTTGCCGGTCTCGCTGCTGGCGAACCGCACCGCCGCCGCCCGGCCGCGGGGACCAGCAACCTGAGCGCCAAGAGATCACGCCAACGAGGTCGTTCGGCCACCCGCTGGGTGGTGTCGCGGTGGGGATCGGGGCCGCCACGACTCCCTCCTTCGGTCCCTTACGCCGTCCGTGCCAGGAGGCACACGAATGAGGCTCCAGGCCGGATCCCGCCTTGTTCACGCCCCGCGCAACCTTCCTGGGCCTCGCGGTCCTGCTGCTCGGCTCGGCGGTTGCAGTCGTCGGCTGGATGCGCGAGACCATGACACACCGGCGGTGACCGGGACAGCAGGTAGGCAGGCAAAGAACGGAGCCGTAGCTTTCGTCGGTCATCACGCGGGCCTCGGAGAGTACCCGATGCCCGAACCGGCGTACGCCGCCAAATGCGCTGACGATCTGAGAGAATACGGTCGCGCCGAGCTCGTTGGGGACATTTCGGTGGATCGTGACAACGGTGCCAAGGCGAAGAAAGGAGGTGTACGATGCCGTATGGGCCGTACGGACCTGGCCCGTGGGGTTGGGGCTGGATGATCGGCGGGTGGCTCATGATGCTGGTGTTCTGGGCGCTCGTGATCGCGGCCATTGTCGTCGGCGTACGGACGCTCACCGGCCGGCACGGGTTCGGCCAGCCGAGCCAGGACAGTGCGCCGGAGATTCTCAGGCGCCGGTACGCGGGCGGCGAGATCACCAAAGAGCAGTTTGAGGAGATGAAGCGCACGCTGAGCTGAAGGATGGGTCCCCCAAACGTCAAGGGAGCGCTCCATGGGCTTCTGTAGCAGTGTGGTGTTGCCGCCGCTCTGCGATCTTGTGATGCGCAGTCGGCGGCTGGTGCCGTATCGCAAGCGGGTGGTTGGCATGGCCGAGGGCGGCGTGCTTGAGATCGGCGTCGGATCGGGCGTGAATTTGCCCTTCTATACCGGTCCCGTGCGCGAGATCTTGGCGCTTGAACCGAATCCGCAACTGATCGCCCTGGCCCAGCGCTCGGCGAGCACGTGGACCGTGCCGGTCACCTGGATCGAGGGGTCGGCGGAAACCATTCCGCTCGATGACGAGAGTATCGATACTGTCGTCACGACCTGGACGTTGTGCACCATTTTCCCAGGCGGACGCTGCGCTCAATGAAATGCGCCGCGTCCTGCGGCCAAGCGGACGCCTGGTCTTCGCCGAGCACGGGCGTGCGCCCGAGGAGCGCGTGTATCGATGGCAGGATCGTTTGACACCAGTCTGGCGCCGCATCAGCGGCGGTTGCCACCTGAACCGGCCGATCGGTGCCATGATCGAAGACAGTGGCTTCCGCATGGAGCGGTTGGAGATGGGCTACATCCCCGGCCCGAAGATCATGAACTTCACGTATGAAGGCAGCGCGCTCCCCAGATAGACGCGGGTGCTCCGGTCCCGTCAGCGGACGTCACAACCTCGAAGCGAGTGTGAAAGCACCAGTCTCTTGAGACCGGCGGCAACACGAAATCGCGATTCCGTGACCGCCCGGACAATCCTCCCGACGGCGTGGCGACTGCGGCGTAGGCGGTCGCGGAAGTCAAACGATGGATGGTCATGTCACGGGTCGCGCGATGCCCCCTCCGACGACATGTCACCGCTGTCGGGGCTACCATGGAACACCGATGACACGCGCGTGAGGCGCCGGCGATCAACGCCCGAAGACGCGGTCGCTCTTCTCGGCCGGGGCCCCGCGTGTAGAGCGGGTGTAGAATAGCGAGGGGGACGAAAGGAGCTCGAAGCGTGCGGATCATCCTGTACACGGGCAAGGGGGGCGTCGGCAAGACCACGGTTTCCGCCGCGACCGCCCTGGCCGCGGCGGCCCGCGGCTACCGCACCCTCGTCGTCAGTACGGACGCCGCGCACAGCCTCAGCGACTCGCTCGACACCGCCATCGGCCACGAAGTCCGGCGGATCGGGCCGAACCTGTGGGGTCAGGAAATCGACGCCCTGCACCAGCTCGAGAAGTACTGGGGCGTCCTGCGACGGTACATTACCTCGGTGATGCGCGCCCACGGCCTGGACGATGTCGTCGCCGAGGAGCTCGCCAACCTGCCCGGCATGGAAGAGATCGCGAGCCTGATGCAGCTCACCGCGCTGGCGCGTGGAGACCGGTTCGACGTCATCATCGTGGACTGTGCGCCGACCGGGGAGACGATGCAGTTGCTGAGCTTCCCGGAGATGGCGCGCTGGTGGCTCGAGAAGCTGTTTCCGATCCAGCGGGCGCTGGTCCGCCTCACCCGGCCGGTGGTCCAGCGATTCGTCGAGATCCCGCTCCCGACCGACGAGGTGTTTGAAGCGGTCAAGGAGCTGGTTCTGAACGTGGACGAGATGCACGGCTTGCTCGCGGACCCGGCCGTGACATCGATTCGCATCGTGCTCAACCTCGAGAAGATGGTCATCAAGGAAGCCCAACGGGCCTACACGTACTTCAGCCTGTTCGGCTATGGTACCGACGCCGCGATCGTGAACCGCGTCCTGCCCCCGGATGCGGACGGCCGGTTCTTGCGGCCGTGGATCGAGGCGCAAGCGCGCTATCGGGCCATGGTGCAGGAGGGCTTTGCGCCGCTGCCGATCCTCGAGCTGCCGCTCGCCGACCGCGAGGTCGTGGGCCGCAAGCCCCTGATGGAAGCCGGCCGCAAGCTCTATGGCGACCGGGACCCAACGGCGCGACTCTATATGGGGGCGCCGCAGCGGATCCAACGCTGCGACGGCCGCTACGTGCTATCGCTCGCCGCGCCGTTCGTCGAGAAGGGCGCGGTGGACGTGTCGCAGAAGGGAGCAGAGCTCATCGTCCGGATCGGCGACTACAAGCGCACCCTCACCCTCCCCCGCACGCTCGCGTCACTCGCGGCAACGGGCGCGCGCTTGGAGAACGACCGGCTGCTTGTCACGTTTGCGAAGGAGGCAGGTGCAGATGGCCACTAAGCAGACCCGACGGTCACGGCCGCGCAGGGTACGCACGGCGGAGGGAGAGCGCATCCTGCGGACGCTTAACGAGTTCGTGCCGCCCGCCGCACGTACACATCTCCGCCAGGCCCGGCGGGAAGTGCTCCTCGCAATCCGCGACGTGCTCGACCACGCGATCGCGCGGGCGGAGACTGCGGCGCGTGCCCGGCGCCTTCGGCGTGTCCGAGTCGAATAACCGGACGGAGGCCAGGCTACCGCTGCTATCTCGTCGCGGGCCGCGAGGCCATTGGCCGGTCGTTACCCTGGATCACCAAGGTCAATTCTAAACTGGCGGCCGGCCACGAGGCGGCCCCGGGGGGGTGGGTCAATTCAAAAGCGGCGGAGGTGGGTCACCTCTAACCCGGTGTTGACACGATCCAGCGCGCCACGCAGAGAAAGGTCGCATCGAGGGGCGGTGGTAGCCTATCGGGCGGGAAATGATCTGTGGTCGGGACATCGTCCTCCTCATCGCGGCGGCTTGCGCACTCTCGCACTCAGTTGTTCGAAGATCTCCTGCAACTCGCAGCGTACTGCAGGTCCGTGACTCTGCGGTGCCGCTCTCGTGAAGATTCGGTCGGACATGAATGGTGGACGCGAGGGCTCTCCCACAGGCGAACAAATCAGGTCTGGGCTCGATGGACAGTACTATACCCCGTAGAGTAGTCTACTTTTTTGGGGAGGCGAGGTGTATGCGACACGGGTGCCGTGCTGGCGTTGCGCTCGGGCTATATCCTGCATTGGTTCGGCCCGCGGACGGTGGGGGCCATCGCGATCGGTAGTGTGGCCGTGGGGGGCGTCGTTGGGGCGCTGGCGGGAAGCTTCGGAGTGGTGCTCCTAGGCCGGGCGATCGAAGGGCTCGGTCTCGGGTTGGTCTCCGTGGTCGCGCCGACCGTGATCGCCCTGTGGTTTCCCCCCGAGTCGCGAGGCATCCCCATGGGCATTTGGGCCACGTCGGTGCCCCTCGGCGCCGCCGTGATGTTCAACGTGGCGCCGGCGCTCGCCGGTTGGGGTCGATGGCGCGCCGTCTGGTGGTTCGGTGTCGTGATCTGCCTCGTCGCGCTGGCGCTCTACCGGCTGTTTGCGCGCGTGCCGGCGTCGGCCGCCGCGTTCTCTGACACGATCTACGCGGCGCACGGGCTCGTCTGGAGCAGCCCCCTCTACAACGGGACGATCAGCGGGGCGTTCAAGAACGCGCTCGATTGGCTGCACGTGCTGGGAGACCTCACCCCGCCCTACCTCATCGACAAAATCGTCGGCTTGGTCAGCACGGCCGGTGGCGTACACCGGCTGCAGGCGGTCAACACCATGGACTTCGTCGTCCGGGCACTGCGCGGCTGGGCCGTTCCGCTCGTCGTGCCCATTCCGCGGGCGCCCCATGCGTTCGACGATGCGGGCCGGCCTCGCGATGCCCAGCTCGAGGCGCAACTGCGACAGCTCGATCACGAGGTCGCGCGCGCCGCGCGGCAGATGGCGACGCACGGCGTCTGTGATTACTCCGACCCGCTGGCCACCGTGAACGGCTGACCGTCGCGGGATCGGCGTTTGCCCGCGGCCGTCCGGATGAGCGACACGGGTACGGAGCCGTGCGACAGCACGCGGTCGTGGAACGCCCGCAGTGTCCACCCTAAATCCATGCCCCCCGAGGGAAGCGCTGCATCTCGTCCAGATCGTTGGCATGGGCCGCGGTCACCGGTCACGTTGGTGATCCGTGGCGCGGCTACACCGTGCGAACGCCCACACGCGTGACGGCTCGGTGTCTGGAGGGGGAACGGCTTGTGTCCACGGAACAGTACGGCGTGGCCGCCAAACATGCGCAGGATCCCGCCGGGGAACTCGTCGGATCCGGTTTGATCCCTGAGGACGAGAGGGCGCGGTATGTCCGCGGGATGTTCGATGCCATCGCACAGCGCTACGATCTGGTCAACACGCTGCTGTCCGGGGGCCTGCACCGGAGATGGAAGAGGGCGACCGTGAGAATGCTCGACCCGTCGACCGGTGGACGCGCACTCGACGTGTGTTGTGGGACAGGCGATCTCGCTTTTCTGCTGGCGAGACGGGTGGGACCGACCGGGACGGTGTTGGGGCTGGATGTCAGCGAGGGGATGCTCAGCGTCGCCCGCCGACGCGCCGGCGCGCTCCGAGGGGCTGGTGGCTGTTGCTTCGTGCAAGGTGACGCCGAGGCCCTGCCGTTTCCGGACGCATCCTTCGACGCGGCCACGATTGGGTTCGGGATCCGAAACGTCGGGCACGTCGAGATCGCTCTCCGGGAGATTCAGCGCGTGTTGCGGCCCGGCGGGCGTCTTGCGATTCTCGAGTTCAGCCGGCCGACCAACGGCATACTCCGAGGGCTGTACGACTGGTATTCTTTTGCGGTCGTGCCGCGATTGGGAGGTTTGGTCGCCGGTCATCGGGATGCCTACTTGTATCTGCCGACGTCCATCCGGCGCTGGCCGGACCAACCCCGATTTGCCGAGATCCTCGCTGCCGGTGGGTTCGCTGGGGTGAGATATCACAACCTACTCGCGGGCATTGCTACGATTCACACTGCTGCGCGTCCCTCCGCTTGACCGGATGGCGAGCGGCCCCCCTTGACGCGCTTGGATAACGTGGCGACCGCGTTCCCCGTTTGGGCGGAGTCGCCTGACTCCGCTTACCCATTGTTTCCTGGCTTCGACCCCGGCAGGGCGGAGTTTCACACCGGAATGTTGACAAAACCCTACAATCTCGATAAGTTTTGGCTAGACTGACGTGTCAGTCTAATTTCAGGGCGGGGGCGAACAATGAGGCGGAGCACGCTGGAGTCCGCCACTCGGGAGCGTTTGATTCGGGCCGCAGTGACCGTGTTCGCCTCGCGAGGATACCACCGTGCGACGGTCGACGACATCGTGGTGGCATCCGAAGCGTCCAAGGGTACCTTTTACTACTACTTCGCAAGCAAACAGGCGATTTTCTTAGAGCTGCTGGAACAGATGGCTGCGGCGGTGGAGGCCGGGGTCGATCATGTGATCGAGCACGAGGTTGGGGCGCTCGCGAAGATCGAGGCGGCGCTTCGAGTCGTCATGGGCGTGGCGTCAGAAAACCGGGACCTGACCAAGATTCTGCTGATCGAATCGGCCGCGCTCGGCGCCGAGTTTGAGCGGAGTCGGTTGCACATCCATCAGCGATTCGCCGCGCTCATTCAACGACATCTCGACGGGGCGGTGCTGGACGGCGCGATCCCGCCGCAGGACACGCGCACCGCGGCCGCGGCGTGGATCGGGGCGATCAACGAAGTGGCCACTCAGCAACTGGCGGTGGATGGCGACCTGACCGGACTTCTGCCGTCGCTGCGGATGCTGCTCCTGCGGAGCATTGGTGCACGATCTCGTGATGAAACCGCCTAACGGTCCCGCCGGGAACCTCGAGCTCCAGTGTGACCCCGTCTTCGTGGGCGAAACGTTGGACGGCCCCGGGACGCTTTGCGTGCAGGCAGCGGTCCGATTTCGTCGGGTCGCCGCCACGGCCGCCGTGCGGGCGCGTGCGCTCGGACGGCCCGTCTTGGCATGGCTGATGCTGCCGGTCTCTCCCGTTGATCTCGTGACCTTGTTCGACCGGGCGACCCAGGTCGCCGACACCCGAACGCTCTGGGAGGCCCCGAGCGAGCGGTTCGGCCTGGTCGGGATCGGGTCCGCGTGGACCGTGACGACCGCGGGCGCCAACCGGTTCGCGCACGCGGCCGAAACATGGCGTACCGTCATGGACCAAGCCTGCGGAGACGACTCCACCGGGGGCGGGCGAATCTCCGGCCCGGTCGGATTTGGGGGGTTTGCCTTTGCCCCTGAGCCCCCCACCGGCGGGGAGTGGCTGGGGTATCCCGCCGGCCTCCTCGTGCTTCCGCGCGTCTCGCTCGTCAACATTCGTGACGCCGGCTGGCTCACCGTCGCGGCGATGATTGCGCCTGATGGACTCGCCGTCGATCAAGATCGAGAGGTGCAGGCGTGTGTGCGGGTCTACGCTGAGGTCCTCGCCGGCGGCGCGGCGGGCTCCGGCAACCAGCCGGAGGCAGCCGACCGCTCGACGGAGGAATTTCCCTCCGCCCATGCGTGGCGCAGCCTCGTCGCGGTGACCACCGACACGATTCGCGCGGGGGCGCTGCAGAAGGTGGTGCTCGCCCGCGGGCTCCGGCTCCGTGCCGCCGGCTTTGATCCCGTTGGGGCACTGCGGACGGTTCGGCTCGAGTATCCCGACTGCACGCTGTTCGCCGTGGCCCGCGGCCGGAGGTGTTTCCTGGGCGCGACCCCTGAGCGTCTCGTCCGTCTCCACCACGGCGAGATGCAGGTGACCGCGTTGGCGGGATCCGTGCGGCGCGGCGCGAGCGAGGATGAGGATCGCCGCCTGGGCGAGACGCTGCTCCGCGATCCCAAGGATCTGACCGAGCATGCGATCGTCGTCGATGCCCTTCGCGAGACACTTTCGGCCGTGTGTGCGCGTGTGTCCGTCCCGGCGGGCCCGGTATTGCTCAAGATGCGCAACATCCAGCACCTCATGACACCGATGAGCGGTCTCCCGCGAGAGGGCACGACGTTGCTGGACCTGGTCGGTCGTCTGCATCCCACTCCGGCCGTGGGCGGCGCCCCGCGCGAGGCCGCGCTGCAGTGGATCCGTTCCCACGAGGGATGGGACCGTGGGTGGTACGCGGGTCCGGTCGGGTGGGTGGATCGGACGGGGAACGGCGAGTTTGCCGTGGCGATCCGGTCCGCGGTGGTCAGCGGTGCCGACGCGCGTCTGTTCGCCGGCTGCGGCATCATGGCGGCCTCGGATCCCGACCGAGAGTACGCCGAATCGTCGTTGAAGCTCCGTCCGGTCCTTTCGGCGCTCGGAGTTCGCGGCCAAGAGGAATCCGGGCGATGAGGGGCGCCGAGAACCCCACCTACACCTGCGTCGGCGCGCTCGTGGACGAGTTGGTGAGGTCCGGCGTGCGCCACCTGTGCCTGTGCCCCGGATCGCGTTCGACGCCGGTGGCTCTGACTGCGGCGTCCCACCCCGGGCTCCGCGTCTGGACGCTCATCGACGAACGATCTGCCGGCTTCTTTGCGCTCGGGATGGCCAGGATGCAGCGTGCTCCCGTCGCGCTGCTCTCGACCTCGGGGACGGCCGCGGCGAACTTCCTTCCCGCGGTGATCGAAGCCGCGTACGGTCGAGTGCCGCTGATTGTGCTCACGGCCGACCGCCCACCCGAGTTGCGTGACTGCGGCGCGTCCCAGACGATCGTCCAGGTTCGACTCTATGGGGCGCATGCGAAGTGGTTCGTGGACGCGGCCGTCCCGGAGGCCACGGATGTCTTGGTGCGATATGCGCGGACGCTCGCCTGCCAAGCGGTCGCGGAGGCGACGGCAGTCCCCGCGGGCCCGGTGCACCTCAACCTGCCGTTGCGCGAACCGCTGGTGCCGACGGTCGAACCGTTCGATCAGCCCGCAGACGATCGCCGTGCCGTCGCGTGCGCTGTGGGGCGGGATGACGGCCAACCGTTCACCACGGTGCGGCGCGCAGAGCCCGTGCCGGACCCCGATCTCGTCTGTGCGCTGGCCGACGACCTTCAGCGGCGGCCCAAGGGCGTGATCGTCTGCGGCCCACAGGACGATCCCGCGCTTCCGGAGGCGATCTGTCGGCTCGGCGTGGTGTTGGGATACCCGATCCTGGCGGACCCCCTGTCCCAGGTGCGCTGCGGCGCCCATGATCGAAGCCATGTCGTGGACAGCTACGACGCCCTGCTGCGGGTGGGCGCACTGGCGCCGTCGTTGACGCCCGACATCATCCTCCGCGTGGGGGGCGTCCCGGCGTCGAAGCCGCTCCTCGGGTACTTGGAACGGCACGGGCGCATCGGTCAGACGATCATCGACGGCGGCGGTGGATGGCGTGATCCCGGGCGACTCGCCTCGCAGGTGGTCCACGCCGATCCGAGGCGGCTGTGTGAGGGTGTGACCACGGAGATCGGGCGGCGCCGCACGGCGGGCTCGGCGCGCCTGCATACGGAGTTGGAGCGCGGCGAGGGGTGCGCGCCGACGCCGTGGGTGGCGATGTGGCAGCGGCTCGCCGCCCAGACCCGGCAGGCGATCACCGAGCAGCTGGGGCGCATTCACGAGCCGTTCGAAGGAAAGGTGTTTGCTGAGCTTGCGGAGCTGCTTCCCGACGGCGCCACCTTGTACGTTGGCAACAGCATGCCGGTGCGCGACCTTGACACCTTTTTCCCCGGCTCCCCGCGCACCATCCGCGTCCTCGGCAACCGCGGCGCCAGCGGCATCGACGGCGTCGTCTCCAGCGCCTTGGGAGCCGCCGCGGTGGGACGGCCGCCCGTTGTGCTCGTCCTTGGCGATCTCGCCTTCTATCACGATCTCAACGGCCTGCTCGCCGCGAAGCTGCATCGCCTGCGTGCCACGGTCGTGCTGTTGAATAATGACGGAGGCGGGATCTTCTCCTTCCTGCCACAGGCGGGCTATCCGGAGCACTTCGAGGCGCTCTTCGGCACGCCCACGGGCCTCGACTTTCGCGTGGCCGCGGAGCTGTATGGGGCGGCGTTTGCGCGTCCGCAGACCTGGGAAGCATTTGGGACGTGCGTGCGGGAAGGGCTGACCTCTTCGGGGCTCGGCATTGTGGAGGTTCGTACCGCACGGGACCGAAACGTTGTGCTGCACCGCGAGGTCTGGGGCGAGGTTGAACGGGCGCTTGCGGGCGGCCGATCGGCCCTGGCACCCGGATCGGTGTACTGATGGCGCGCATCCTGGTCAACGGCGTGCGCCTGCACGTCGAGACTGAGGGGAGCGGGCCACCCCTCGTGCTGCTCCACGGGTTCACCGGGAGCGCCGAGGCATGGCACCCGCATCTGTCCGTCTTCGCCGCGCAGCGGCGTGTCCTAGTTCCAGATCTCCTCGGGCACGCGCGGTCGGACGCGCCCGCCGATCCGCGGCGGTATCAGATCGAGCACGCCGCGGCGGATCTGCTCGCCGTGTTCGATCATTTCGGCGTCGATCGGCCGTGCGTGCTCGGCTATTCGATGGGAGGCCGGGTGGCGCTCTATCTCGCCGCGACCGCGCCGCGTCGCGTCGGCGCGTTGATCCTGGTGAGCGCGTCGCCGGGGATCCGTGACGACGCGACCCGGCGGGCCAGAGCGGTGGAGGACGGCGCGTTGGCCGACGCCATCGAGCGGGATGGTGTGCCGGCGTTCGTCGGCCGGTGGGAGCGGCACCCGCTGTTTGCCACCCAGGAGCGCCTGCCGGCGGCCGTCCGGCGCACCGTTCGCGCGCAGCGCCTCCGGCATCAAGCGCGCGGCCTCGCCAACAGCCTGCGCGGCATCGGACAAGGCGCACAGCCCGCCTTGCACGAGCACCTGTCCCGATTGCGCCTCCCGACGCTGCTCATGGTCGGTGAGCTCGACGAGCGCTACTGTGCGCTTGGGCGTGAGTTGTGCGCGCTGATACCCGGTGCGCAGCTCACGGTCGTCCCGCAGGCCGGGCATGCGGTGCAGGTGGAGCAGCCCGAGGAGTTTCAGCGGCACGTGTTTGAGTTTCTCGAACGCCTACGCGACCGAGCCCATGACGAGGTGAGCCACGATGGAGACCGCATGGCAGAAGGTCCGGGACTACAGCGACATTCTCTATGAGCGGGCCGAGGGGATCGCGAAGGTTACGATTAATCGGCCGGAGGTCCGCAACGCCTTTCGCCCCGAGACCGTCGCCGAGCTGCTCGACGCGTTTGCCCGCGCGCGCGACGACGCGGAGATCGGGGTCGTGCTCCTGACCGGCGCCGGTACGAAGGCCTTTTGTTCGGGCGGAGACCAACGCATTCGCGGCGACGCGGGGTACGTGGGCCGCGATGGGGTGCCGCGGCTGAACGTCCTCGACCTCCAACGGGCGATACGCACGCTGCCCAAGCCCGTGATCGCGGTCGTGGCCGGCTACGCGATCGGGGGCGGCCACGTCCTCCACGTCGTCTGCGACCTGACGATCGCCGCCGAGAACGCGGTCTTCGGACAGACCGGGCCGAAGGTGGGCAGCTTCGACGGGGGGTACGGGTCGGCCTATTTGGCGCGGATCGTCGGGCACAAGCGGGCCCGGGAGATCTGGTATCTCTGTCGGCAGTACACCGCCGAGCAGGCGCTCGCCATGGGGTTGGTCAATACGGTGGTGCCCCTCGACCAGCTCGAGGCGGAAGCCGTCCGGTGGGCCAAGGAGCTCCTCGACAAGAGTCCGCTGGCGCTGCGCCTCTTGAAGGCGTCGTTCAATGCCGATACCGACGGGCTCGCCGGGCTGCAACAGCTCGCGGGCGACGCGACGCTCCTGTACTACCTCTCCGAGGAAGCGCAGGAAGGGCGGGACGCCTACGTCCAGAAGCGCAAGCCGAACTTTTCGAAGTTTCCGCGGTATCCGTGATTGCACGCGCACGACGGCGTGGACGGGCGGTTCTGGCGTGCGTGGATGATCGCCGCGCGCGTTCCCACGCTCCCGGCGGCGGTGGTCCCCGTGGTGGTGGGGACGGCGGTCGCCGCGCATCGCGGGCAGTTTCGTCCGGGGTGGGCGCTCGGGGCCCTCGTCGTGGCCCTGGGTATCCAGATCGGCACGAACCTGTACAACGACGTGCTCGACTTTCTGCGGGGCGCGGACACGGCGTCGCGTCGCGGTCCGCTGCGGGTGACGCAGAGCGGGCTGCTCACCCCGAAACAGACCACCGCGGGCGCGTACGTGTGTTTTGGGATTGCGGCGCTGGTGGGAGCGGCCTTTGCCGCGCGGTACGGTTGGCCGGTGCTCGCCGCCGGGGGGCTCGCCATCGCGGCGGGGCTGGGATACACGGGCGGGCCGTGGCCGTTGGGGTATCACGGGCTCGGGGAACTGTTCGTCTTCCTGTTCTTTGGGGTGCTGGCCGTCGTCGGCACAGCCTACGTCCAGATGGGCACGGTGAGCGGACTTGCCCTTGCCGCGTCGATCCCGGTCGGTCTGCTTGCGACGGCCATTCTCGTCGTCAACAACCTGCGCGATATCGACTCCGACCGTGCGGTCGGCAAGTGGACGCTCGCGATCCTCCTGGGGCCGCATCGCACGCGGGTGTTGTATCTCGGCTGTCTCGTGGGTGCCGGCCTGGCGCCGGCCGTGATGCGAAGCGTCGGGGAGATCGGCGCGTGGTTTTGGCTACCGTGGCTGACCGTGCCGCTCGGGGCCGCGCTCGTGCGCACCGTATGGCGGCCGCCACTTGCCGCGGGCCTCAACCGGGCGCTTCGCGAGACCGCCGCGCTCCATCTCCTCTTTGGCATGCTGCTCGCCGCCAGCCTGTGGTGAGGTCGGTCGCCGTGGCCCGCGTGCGGTCGCAGGAGGAACCGTGGTCCGGCCAGACGCCCGCGTGGCTGGACGCGCGCGCCCGCGCGTTCCCGGAACGCCCGGCGTTGGTCACCGGGGCGCATCGCTGGTCGTTCGGCCAGCTCGATGCGGCCGCGAGCCGGGTCGCACACTGGCTCGCCGGCTCGGGGATAACGGCCGGCACGCGGGCGGCGGTCCTCATGCGGAACGGCGCGTCGTTTGTCGCGACCACGCATGCGCTGACGAAGCTCGGCGCGGTCATGGTGCCGCTGCACGCGCGGCTCACGAAGCCCGAACTCGTGCGGCAACTCGACGGCGTGGGCGCGACCGCGGTGATCTGTGACGGCGCCCTGGCGGCGCTCGGCCAGGCGGCGGCTCTGCCAACCGTGCGTGCGCTCGTTGCGGAGGAGCCCGAGCCCGAACCACATGATCGAAGCGGCGGGGGCGCGCTTGGCGAGGGACTCCCGTGCCCGCGCCTGTCTCTGTCGTCGATCCAAGGCATTGTGCACACCTCCGCCACCTCGGGGACGCCCAAGGGGGTGCTGTTGACGTACGGGAACCACTGGTGGAGCGCCGTGGGCGCCGCGCTGCATCTCGGGCTGCAGCGCGACGACTGCTGGTTGGCGTGTCTGCCGCTCTCCCACGTCGGCGGCCTGGCGATTCTGTGGCGCAGCGTGATTTACGGGGTGCCGGTGATCCTGCACGACGCGTTCGAGCCGGACGTCGTGAACCGCGAGATCGATGACGGGCGGGTGACCCTGATCTCGCTGGTCGGCACGATGCTGCAGCGCCTCATCGACGCGCGCGGGCAGCGGCCGTTTCCGCAGCGCCTCCGAGCCATCCTGCTTGGCGGCGGGCCGATCTCACCAGGCCTGCTTGAGACGTGCGTGCGACGCCGCATCCCGATCGCGCCGACCTACGGGCTGACGGAGACGGCGTCCCAGGTCGCCACCCTGGCGCCCGAGGACGTGTCGCGGAAGACCGGGTCCGCCGGCCAAGCGCTGTTTCCAACGGAGCTCCGGATCGCGGCTTCGGGGCGACGCCGGACGGCGCCGGGGCAGGTGGGCGAGATCCTCGTGCGGGGCCCTGTCGTCATGCGCGGGTACGACGGGCGACCGGGCGATGCTGCACAGGTCTTGCACGGCGGCTGGCTGCACACCGGCGATCTCGGGTATCTCGACGCCGACGGGTACCTCTATGTGGTGGATCGCCGAACGGATCTGGTGGTGTCCGGGGGAGAAAATGTTTATCCGGCGGAGGTCGAGCGCGTGCTGCAGAGCCACCCGGCGGTGGAGGACACGTGCGTCGTCGGCGCTCCGGATCCCCTGTGGGGACAGGTCGTGGTCGCCGCTGTCTTGGTGCGTGCCCGTCCGCAGACGAATGCGGACGAGCTCAAGGCGTTTTGCGCTGAACGACTTGCCATGTACAAGGTCCCCAAGCATGTGTGGTTCGTTGACGGGCTTCCTCGATCGGCCGGGGGGAAGCTGCTTCGCTACCGCGTGCGGGAGCGGATGGCCGAACTCTTGCGGCAACGACGTTCGTAACGAAGTTGCCCGGGACCCCGTGTGGATGACCCGCCTTCACGGAGACTCATGACGGGTTGCATCGATGTCGTTACCGCGAGTCGGCGGGATCCACAGATGGACCGGCTGGGGCATCCTCGCCCATAAGGGTGGGCGTTCCTCTCATCTTCTCTTCCCGCCGTGATCGTTACCGCATGGGGCCGCGGACGAGCTCCTGGCTCGTCGTGGACTTCAGCGCGTCGTTGACACCGTATTGGGAATCCAAGTGGAGATCGACAAAGCCGATGACGTCCGCGATTTGGACCTGCCGGATGACGCCGAATTGAAACGCGGTCTGGCACTGTGCACGTGCTGGAAGGTGCCGGCGGGGATGGTCACCGTGTCGGTGCCGAGGGTGTGACGGTCGTTCGCCTTCTACGGCGATGCCAAACGCGATCCACGTAGCACAGCCGAGAATGCCGAGCGGGCCCGTTCACGCGCCACGATGGCCGCTGACGGAACAGTCGATTCAGCAGTGTGGTCGAACGGTCCAAGGGTCAAGAACTTCTTGGGGATGCGCGTCGTTGCTACAGTAGGGGGACGCCAGAGCGCCCAGTCGGGGGATTGGTGGGGCCAATGGGTGATGGCCGCAGCTCGGCGGGGAACGGGAAGAAGCTACTCCTTATTATCGCGTCACACGAGGATGCGTCCCAGGTGCTGGACACCTTCGCCCACAGCGACATTCCCGCGACGAGATTCGGTTCGACAGGTGGAATCTGGCAGGTAGGAAGCGTGTCGATTCTCTCTGGCGTCAACGCGGACCAGGTGGATCGCGTCATCGAGGTCATGCAACAGATCTGCGAAGCCCATCAGGGACGGCGGCGTGCCCCAACGTCGGCGCAGGAGCACAGGATGGTGGTGTTTGTTCTCGATGCGACGAGGATGGAACGCGTTTAGGCGCACATTCACCCTCACCCTGGGAGTACCTGGGTGAGACATTCTGTGTCCCCCCTCGAGGTAAGCGCCCGCGAGTGCGGGAGGGAGGAAGACGCAGGTTGGCCGATGGTTTCGGTGGCGTAGGGAAGGCGCTGTTGCCAGCAGGGCCAGAGGACGCGGAGCCAGGCGCGGGCGAGGACGCGGATGGCATGCGGATGATCGCAGCCGCGGGCGCGCGCCTGCTGGTAGATGTGCGCGGCCCAGTGCGAGGCGTGTCGCGAATGGTCGGCAACCGTGGTATGCGTGAATCGCAGGCGCTTATTACACGTCCAGCGGAAGGTGACGCCACGGTGTTTTCCGCAGGCGCGCGCGACCGGGAGGACCCCCGTTTCGGCGGCGAGATGGTCGTGCGAGACCGATCCGCCCCCGCGGGCCAACAGGTCGGGGACGGAGCGGCGGCCGGAGGAGCGCGGGTGGGCGAAGAAGGCGGCCGCGCGACACGGCGTATGCTTGATGCCGCTCTCGCATTCGCAGGTTCTCACGAGGTGGTCCAGCCGGGGCCCGCCCGGAGCGGCGACGCGAGGCGAGTGAACGGAACCCGGGGATAATACCGTAGGTCTTCAGAGGAAGATGAACATGCCCGCACCAGCGGTCGGCATCATCGCAGCCAGCGGTACGCTGGAGGAGCCCTGAATGGATGCGGTCACGGTCCACAGACCCGAGCTCGTCCACCATGCCCATCCGACAGAAAGCTTCATCCGCCACTACATTTTCAGCCTCGATCACAAGATGATCGGGAAGCAGTACTTCCTGACAACGATGTTCATGGCGCTGGTCGGCGGGGCGATGGCGATGCTGATGCGCGTCCATCTCGGGTGGCCCGACAACGGCGTCCTTAGCCCGGAGCAGTACCTGCAGGCGGTGACGATGCACGGGACGATCATGATCTTCTTCTTCCTCACGGTCATGCTCACCGGCGGCCTCGGCAACCTGCTGATCCCGCTCATGATCGGCGCGCGGGACATGGCGTTCCCATTCCTGAACATGCTCTCGTACTGGACGTTCGTCCCGGGCGTCATCACGATCCTGGCGTCGTTCTTCGTCCCCGGCGGGCCGGCCGGCAACGGGTGGACCTCCTATGCCCCGCTGTCCGCTCTGCCCGCGGCTGAAGGCGGTGCCGGGCTTGGCCAGACGCTTTGGATCATCGCGATCCTGTTCGTGCTGATCTCCTCCCTGTTTGGCTCCCTCAACTTCCTCACGACGATCCTCAACCTCCGGACGCGCGGCTTATCGATGGGCCGTCTCCCGCTCACGATCTGGGGGATGCTCGTCACCGGGGTGCTCGCGCTGCTCACGTTTCCCGTCCTCATGGCGGCCCTCGGCATGTTGCTGTTGGACCGGCTCACAGGCACCAGCTTCTTTGAGCCCACGAACGTGCTGATCGGCGGGCAGGCCAGCCCGCATCAGGGCGGGGACCCGCTGCTCTGGCAGCATCTCTTTTGGTTCTTCGGGCATCCGGAAGTGTACATTCTGATCCTCACACCGATGGGCATTGTGTCGGACATCATCTCGACGTTCTCTCGGAAGCCGATCTTCGGCTATAAGGCGATGGTGTTATCGCTGTCGGCGATCGGGTTTCTCAGCTTCCTCGTGTGGGGCCACCACATGTTCGTGAGCGGGATGCACCCGCTGCTTGGCGCCGCGTTCATCGCCTCGACGATTATCATTGCGATTCCATCGGCGATCAAAACGTTCAACTGGTGCACGACGCTGTGGCAGGGCCGAATCTACTTCACCACCGCCATGCTGTTCGCGGTCGGCTTCGTGTCGGTGTTTGTCACGGGTGGTCTCAGCGGCATTTTTCTCGCCGTCGCGCCGGTGGACATCTACCTGCACGACACGTATTTTGTCATCGCGCACTTCCATTTCGTGATGGCCAGCGCCTCGCTGTTCGCGATTCTCGCGGCCACGTACTACTGGTACCCGAAGTTCTTCGGGCGCGTGATGAACGAGACGCTCGGGAAGATCCATTTCGCGCTCACGTTCCTTGGCATCTACGGGACGTTTTATCCGATGCACTTCATCGGTCTCCACGCGAACGACCGGCGACTGTACTCGACCGAGGCCTACCCGTTTCTCTCCCACACGGGGCCGATCGATGTGTTCGTGTCGCTGAGCGCGTTTGTGCTTGGGTTCGCGCAGCTGTTCTTCATCTTCAACTTCTTCTGGAGCCTCCGGCACGGGCCGGCGGCCGACACGAACCCGTGGCGCGCGAATGGTCTCGAGTGGACGACCGCCACGCCACCGCCTCACGGCAACTGGGAGGGCGAGCTCCCCACCGTCTACCGGTGGCCGTACGATTACAGCGTCCCCGGCGCGAAGGAGGACTACATCCCTCAGACGGTGCAGGACGTCCCGGTCGCCGCGGGTGGCGGCGGTGAGGACTAACGCGGCCGGCGACGGCAGGAGGATACATGATGCCGACACAGGTACTCGTGCGGCAACGCCGCGGCGTGGGCGGCCGGGACCGAGGGCCCGCCGACACCGGTCACACAGATGGCGCGTGTTCTGCGGTTGACGAGGCAGATCAGCCGGCAAGCCCTGCACGTCCGGCGCAACAGTCGCCACTTCGGGCGGCACGTGCGGGACCATGGTTCCGCGGATGCAGCGCACGCGACCGCGCTCGCGGCACCAACTGCAGCCGACAACACGCGTCATGACCCAAGCCCACGCCCGTATCCAGGGCACCACGTCCATTCCGGGTCGTGAGCGTGTTTGATCCTGAGGTGTAGTGCCCCATGCGATGGTCAATCCGCGAGACTGCTATACTTTGTGAGCAGTAGTGCATGCCCCCTTCATACGGTTCCGGCTGGCGTTAGCCCGGCTTCTCCATCCGGAAGTGCGCCGTGTAGATCGGGCTCAACAACGGTGCGCTCGAGCCCTCAGGTGATTTCTTCCTTGCCAACGGCTTCCGCGGCCTGGCCCCCTCGGGCTCGGGATACAGGTTGAGGAAGGCTGCCGTAGCATCGCGAGCCCTTCGTGCGATCTCGCTCGCGCTCGGACGAGCGATCACACGAAGGAGCAACCCCAAGATCAGATCACCCCAGAGTAATCCGGCGAACTGTTCCGTCATCTTAACGGGATCGCCGCCAAGAAGCCTCGCTGACCGAGCTTTGGTCATGATGTCCGTCAAGGCGGCCCGAGTGATCTTGCGGGCAGCGGAGTCCAGGATCTGTGCGACCTCGGGTGCGCGCACGGCCTCGGCAATCGCGAGCCGGAACACGGCAATGACGACAGGATCGCTTACCTCGCTTACGAGGCGGACCCCAAAGGCAGTAAGTCCTTGCGCCAAACTCTCTCGGTCACGCGGCTCGGGCAGGCCAGCGGGCGCCTTGAGGCGTTGCGCCCGCGCGCTGATACACGCTGTGAGCATTCTCTGCTTGTTGCCGACCAGTGCATAGAGCTCTCGTTTCGAAACGTGCGCGCGCGTGGCGATCTCGCGCGTGCTGGTGTCTGCGTAGCCACGCTCCATAAAAGCTCCGAAGGCCGCGCTTAGAATCCGCTGCCGGACCGAGTTGTCGTCATCGTGTGTCCCGCGCGACTCCGACGCCTGCCGTGCCGCCATCAAAAATCCCCCCTTGACATGGTACCAGCCGGTACCGTATCATCGCGTTTATGGTACCGTCTGGTACCAACCGGCAACAAGTGTAAAGGAGGGAATCGTCATGGTCAAGCCTATTCTCGTCAGCGACAAATTTCCCCGGCACCGGCTCGCCTGCCGAGCGGCACGCGCTCCGCTCACCCGCAACCGTGTGACGGCCGCATTGGCCAGCGCAGCATCAAGTCGCGCGGTGCGTCGGGAGGCCCGGTAGCGCGAGATCCTGCATGACCTGTCAGCGGTCCAGACGCTGGGTGCGAGATTCGTACGGGGCGTCATCGAAACGCAACAACAAGGAGGAGATCCATGTTAGAGGTCATTGGCGCGATTGTTTATCCGGCACTGTATGCCGTGCTCATCGGCGTTCTGCTGGGGTTTGCACCCGCCCGCCGATCCACGAAGCTCGCCCTCGCTGCGGCCGCGGCGCTATGGGGTGTCATCGTCGTCACTATTGCCGGCGTCGGCCTCGGTGCTCCCGGGCCGGTCCCGATTCCCGTGCTGGCATTCGCAGTCTTCTTTGCCCTCCTGTTCATCGCGTGGGGTGCAGGCCCGCAATTTCGGAGCGCGTTGCTCTCGGTGCCACTTCCGGCGCTCATTGCCGTGAACGTTGGCCGGCTCGCGGGAATCTTGATGGCGACCTCGGCCGCGCAGGGGCGGGTCTCCGCGCCGTTCGGGCCGGCCGCAGGGTGGGGTGACGCCTTGACGGGTGCCTTGGCGATTCCGGTAGCGGCGATCGCTGCGACAGGGTCGAAGAACCGCGGCTGGGTCTTGGCCTGGAACGTTCTCGGTGCCGCCGATCTGATCGACGCGGTTACGCTCGGCGCGCTCTCGGCGCCCGGCACACCGTTTCGGGTCTTCACGGAAGGGCCGGGCACAGCGGTGATGGGCGCTTTTCCGTGGATCGTGGTCCCGACGATGCTCGTCCCACTCTATCTCCTGGTCCACTTGACGATCGCCGCAAAGATTAGATCCGAGGAACGTGCGCCACGGGCCGTGCTGCCAGCGCGCTCCGCGACCTGAAGGTTGCGGCGAGCCTAGCATCGCTCACGCACCTCAACACTGGCCGCCGCACCGACCGCGGCCTTCACAGGAGGTTGAGAAATGATCCGTTCCGATACGATGCACATGATAGCCGCCGAACAAGTCGGCAGGATGCCGTCTGCGCAAGCCTGGTTCGCGGGCGGTGAGCGCGTCGGCTATGACCCCGGGGCTTGTGCCATTGTTGATGCCCAAGGCGCGCCCCTCCACGTCTTCTTGAGGTGGGAGGGAGATCTCGCCCACGCTGTGTCCTTCCTGCCGGGATATCCGGATGGCTCGTTTGGATGGGCCACGGTTCTCCCCCATTTACCGAGCGCGGCCGAGATGCCGAAGCTTTTCGTCGAGTATGTCGGTATGGGCGACAGCGACAAGCCCAGGGATTATGCATATTCCACCGCGGAACGCACCGATCTCGTCGAAACGATCTGGCGGGATTTTGGTGTCCGATCGACGACGCTGGTCGCCTTCGACTTTTCCTCGCTTGTCGTCTTGGAACACCTGCAGCGCCGGTTTGAGCGCTCCGAGCGGGCCGAACCCGCGGGCGGCCCGGAAATACGCGGCGTGTTCATCTTCAATGGCGGGCTCTTCGCGGACGGGCACTCCCACCCCTGGTACACGACGCCGATCTTGCGCCGCCTCCCCAACGGGGCCCGCCGCGGTCTGGGGCGTTCCTTCACGCTGTTCAAGATGATTGCAGGGGTGATGTGGTCCAAAGGCTATCAGGTAACGGACGCCGAGGTCCGCGAGCTCTATAGCGCCATGGACCGCCACGATGGCCTATTCTACCTCGCCGCCGCAGCGGGCTTCGTGGCCGATCATAAAGCACAAGGCGACCGACTCGACCTCGGCCGCCTCTTCAAAGCGTATCGCGATCAGTTCCCGTTCCTGGTGGGGGGCAGCGACGAAGATCCGTTTGAACACCGGCAAGTCGACCTCGCGCAAGAACGGCTGGGCAAGCTCGGGCTCCAGATCGAGCGTGTGCCAGGCGGTCATCTCAGCACCCACGAGCAGCCGGAAGCCTTGGCTACACTGATCGCAAAATTCGCGCACGGACTTTCCACAAAGGAGTCGGCCATGCTGCTCCAGGGCAGCGCCACACAGGATGAAAACGGCGGTCATGGTGGAAGCAACGATCTGCAGCGGGGGAAGAGAGGTCGCGTCTCCCTGGTGCCGAGAGCCCGTAAAGGAGTCTGACCCCGACGATCCGGAGCACCACAGATTGTTGCCGCCTTCGGGCGAGCACGCGGAGGAGAGTCCCTCCATGACGGATCGTCGCGAACCGCTGCAGGGAGGCTAGGGATGGCCGGCGTGCGGGTCGTGTACGAGCGGTGCGCGGGATGTGACGTGCACAAGGCGCGCCAGGCGCAAAGCTCGCGGAAGGGAGGTGAAGGCGGAACATAGCGGGCGAAGCTCGGTGTTCCCAGCAGGTGCAATTCCTGCCTCGGCAAGGGTTAGCCACCCACCGGGAATCCATCCTTGGGCTGGCGGCGGTAACGCCGGCAGTTAGGCGTAGGAGGAGCG